>NZ_JBLVOL010000080.1:0-8032 GCF_053543755.1 Achromobacter semiaridum
GCGGCCAGCGCCCCGCCCGCCGCCGTGACGCTGGTGGCCAGGCCCGCGTCGCGCGCGTCCTCAGCCGAAAACGCCTTGCCCTGCAACAACCATTCGGCCGCGCGTCGGCCCGCCAGGCGCGGCATCAGCAGGCTGGACGCGCCTTCGGGGCACAGGCCCAGCGCCACAAACGGCATGCGCAGCGTGGCGCCCTGGCCAATATGGACAAAGTCGCAATGCTGCAACAAGGTGACGCCAATGCCGATCGCATAGCCCTCGACCGCCGCGATCACCGGTACCTCGGCCGTGGACAGCGCCCGCAGGAACGTCAGCCCCGCGCTATCGCCCGCGCCGCGTTCGGCCTGGAAGTCTCGCAGATCATTGCCCGCCGTGAAGTGCTGGCCCGCGCCGGTCAGGATCACCGCCGACACCGCCTGGTCGGCGCTGGCCAGCGACAGCTGCTCGGTCAGCGCGGCGTAGGTGGCGGTGTCCAGCGCGTTGCGGCGGTCCTGGCGGTCGATGGTCAGCGTCAGCACCGCGCCGTCGCGGGCGACTTTCAGCCCCGCGCTCATGCGAACGACCTGCCTTCCAGTTGCGCCTTGGCCTCGGCATATTCGCGGCGCAGCGTGGCGACGATTTCGCGCGTGGGCAACACGCTGGCGATGCCGCCCACGCCCTGGCCCGCGCCCCAGATGTCTTTCCACGGCTTGACCCGCGAGGATCCGAAGTTGGATGCTCCGCTGTCCGGCTGCGGCAGGTTGGCCGGGTCCAGCCCCGACGCGGTAATGCTGGCCTTCAGGTAATTGCCCGGGATGCCGGTGAAGAACGGCGTGTACAGGATGTCGGACGCGCTGGCTTGGACGATGGCGGATTTGTAGCCCTCGCTGGCGTTGGCTTCCTGGCTGGCGATAAAGCGCGTACCCATATAGGCAAAGTCGGCGCCCATCGCCAACGCCGCCAGCACGTGCGCGCCGGACGTGATGGCGCCGGACAGGATCAGCGGGCCGTCATAGAAGCGGCGCACTTCGGACAACAGCGCAAAGGGGCTAAGCGTGCCGGCGTGGCCGCCCGCGCCCGTGCACACCAGGATCAGTCCATCGACGCCCGCTTCCAGTGCCTTTTCGGCATGGCGAAGCGTGGTGACGTCGTGAAAAACCTTACCGCCCCAGTCGTGCACGCCTTTGACCAGATCGCCGGGGGCGCGCAGGCTGGTGATGATGAGCGGCACGCGGTGGCTGGCGCAAACGGCCAGGTCCTGTTCCAGTCGGTCGTTGGACTGGTGAATGATCTGGTTGACCGCAAACGGCGCCACGACGGCGCCGGGGTTGGCTTCCCGGTGCGAGGCCAACCCGGCCTGGACTTCATCCAGCCAGTCGGTCAACAGGCTTTGCGGTCGCGCGTTCAGCGCGGGGAACGAACCCACGATGCCGCTTGTGCACTGCGCGATCACCAACTGCGGGTTTGAGACGATGAACATGGGGGCGCTGATGACCGGCAGGGACATCTGGCCATACAAATCTGTCACGAGAGAGTGGGGCATAGCGTCGTCGCGTTGTGTCCAGGTCAGTCCAGAAAGGGCTTGCCCGCAAGCACTCGGGCACCGAAAAACCATCTTGAGCCCAAAAGGCGGATGTGCCTATAATTACCTACCGACCGTCCGGTAATTAATTAATCTTTATTTAACGGCATGCGCCGAACCGCTGTCAATGCAAGGTCATCCGACCCGCGCGGGGACCTCGGCGCAACCCTCCAAAGGCTGTCATGGCGACCTCCGCCCCTCCTGTTCAGAAACGCGCCCGCGCCGGCCGCCCGCCCACGCTGGTGGCGCCCCGCGAACGCATCCTGGAAGAAGCCGCCAAGCTCTTCGCCCAAAGCGGTTACGACGGCAGTTCGGTGTCGGACCTGGCCGCCGCCATTGGCGTGTCCAAGGCCGCCATCTATCACTACTACACCACCAAGCAGGACATTTATGACGCCATCATCCTGGGCGTGCTGAATGGTTTGACCCAAAGCGTCGGCCAGGATGTGGCCGCCGCCCAGGGCGCAGCCGCCCGGCTACGCGCGTTCATGGTCGGCCACGCCCGCTACTTCGAACAGCACCATGCCGAATTCGTCACCATGCTGATCGGTTATTCCGGCATGGCGCTGCCCGAACGCGAAGACGCCGCCCGCCTGCGCGATGGCTACGAAAAGCGCCTGCGCGAAGTGATTGCGCAAGGCGTGGAGCAGGGCGTGTTCCGCACGCTGGATGTGGCCGCGACCGGCCGCGCCGTGCTGTCCATGCTTAATTGGATGGTGCGCTGGTACAAGCCCGGCCAGGGCGACAGCGCCGAGACCATCGCCGACGGTTATTTCGATTTACTGGTGGGCGGCATGCGCGCCTGACGCACGGCCACCGACCCTCTGCCTGCTTATCCATCTTCTGAGACTTGCACCATGGCCCTCGACACCGAAACCCTGAACCTGTTGCTGGACGCCGTGCACCGCTTCGTGCACGAACGCCTGATTCCCGCCGAAGACGAATTGGCCACCAGCGGCCAGGTGCCGCCGGACATCGTTAACGAAATGCGCGAACTGGGCCTGTTCGGCCTGTCCATTTCGCCTGATTTCGGCGGCCTGGGCCTGACGATGGAAGAAGAAGTGCGCGTGGTGTTCGAACTGGGCCAGACCTCGCCCGCCTTCCGTTCGCTGGCGGGCACCAACATCGGCATCGGCTCGCAAGCCATCGTGCTGGCGGGCACGGACGAACAGCGCGCGCGCTATCTGCCCAAGCTGGCCAGCGGAGAGCTGATCGGCTCATTCGCGTTGACGGAGCCGGACGCCGGTTCCGACGCAATGGCGCTGCGCCTGTCCGCCGAGCGCGACGGCGACAGCTACGTGCTCAACGGCACCAAGCGCTACATCACCAACGCGCCCATCGCCGGCCTGTTCTCGGTGATGGCGCGCACGGCGCCCGAACGCCGCGCCAACTCCATTTCGTGCTTTCTGGTCGAAGCCGGCACGCCCGGCCTCATCATCGGCAAGCCCGACAAAAAGATGGGCCAGGCCGGCGCCTTGACCAGCGATGTGGTGTTCGACAACTGCCGCGTCCCGGCCAGCGCCTTGCTGGGCGGTGAAGAGGGCAACGGTTTCCGCACGTCGATGCGCGTGCTGGACAAGGGCCGGCTGCACATCTCCGCGCTGTGCGTGGGCATTGCCGACCGCTTGCTGGCCGACGCGGTCAAGTACGCCATGGAACGCAAGCAGTTCGGCCAGCCCATCGCCGAATTCCAGCTGATTCAGGCCATGATCGCCGACAGCCAGGCCGAGCTTTACGCCGCGCGCTGCATGGTGCTGGATGCCGCCCGCATGCGCGATCGTGGTGAGAACACCACCATGCAAGCCGCCTGCTGCAAGCTGTTCTCGACCGAAATGGTGGGCCGCGTCGCGGACCGCGCCGTGCAGATCCATGGCGGCGCGGGCTACATGTCGGAATACGCCGTTGAACGCTTCTACCGCGACGTGCGCCTGTTCCGCATCTTTGAAGGCACGTCGCAGATCCAGCAGTTGGTGATCGCGCGCGAAACGATCAAGGCGCATTCCTGAGCGTTTTCCGCCTGGAAATCCGGTCATAGTGTCCAAACAGCTAATATCCGGATTGACGAATGGTGCCGCGGGCGCGACCCTAACGGTCCGCGTCCGGGTATGACGCGCCGGCGGCTCAACCCGCCGGCATGACGGAATTCCAGTCTGGCTTCGCGCGTGGCCGCAAGCCGGACGTTTTCATTTCTCATCTAGCGAAAAGACTACAGATGTCGCAACGTCCCGCTCCCCTTACCGGCATACGCGTGCTGGATCTGACCCGCGTGCTGGCGGGCCCCTGGTGTACCCAGAACCTGGCCGACCTAGGCGCAGAGGTCATCAAGATCGAACGGCCCGGCTCGGGCGACGACACGCGCGCGTGGGGGCCTCCGTACCTGAAGGACGAAGCGGGCAACGACACCACCGAAGCCGCCTACTACCTGTCCGCCAACCGCAACAAGATGTCGGTGGCGCTGGACATCGCCTCGCCGCGCGGCGCCGAGCTGGTACGGGAACTTGCCCTGCAAAGCGACATCCTGGTGGAAAACTTCAAAGTAGGCGGCCTGAAGAAATACGGGCTGGACTACGAAAGCCTGAAGGCCATCAACCCGCGTTTGATCTATTGCTCGATCACCGGCTTCGGCCAGACCGGCCCGTACGCCAGCCGCCCCGGCTATGACTTCATGATCCAGGGCATGGGCGGCCTGATGAGCATCACGGGCGAGCGCGACGACCTGCCCGGCGGTGGCCCGCAAAAGGCCGGCGTGGCCGTGGCCGACCTGATGACCGGCATGTATTCCACCGTGGGCATCCTGGCCGCGCTGCTGGAGCGCGCCAACAGCGGGCTGGGCCAGCACATCGACATGGCGCTGCTGGATTGCCAGGTCAGCATGATGGCCAATCAAAACCTGAACTTCATGACCTCGGGCGCGGCACCCCAGCGCGCGGGCAACGCGCACCAGAACCTGGTGCCTTACCAGGTGTTCGCCGCGTCCGACGGCCACTTGATCGTGGCGGTGGGCAACGACAGCCAGTTCCGCAACTATTGCGGCGCCATCGGTCTGCCGGAGCTGTCCGCCGACCCGCGTTTTTCCACCAACCCGCAACGCGTGAAGAACCGCGCCGAACTCGTGCCGCTACTGGCCGAGCGCATGGCCACCGGCGCGCGCGACCACTGGCTGGCGGCGCTGGAAGGCGTGGGCGTGCCGGCCGGCCCCATCAATACGCTGGACCAGGTCTACGAAGACCCGCACGTGCTGGCGCGCGAAATGAAGCGCGAACTTCCGCATCCGGCCGCCGGCAAGGTGCCGATGGCGTCCAGCCCCCTGAAGTTCTCCGACAGCCCGGTCCAATACCGCCGTCCGCCGCCCATGCTGGGCGAGCACACCGCGCAGGTGCTGGCGGAAAAGCTGGGTTTGTCGGCTGAAGAAATCCAGGCGCTGGCTCAAAGCCAGCCCTGATCGCGGCGGGCGGCCAGGCGCCGCCCGCTTGCCGTGCGCCATGCCGCGGCGCGCACCACCATTCCAATACCCAATACAGGCAGGAGAGAGTTGATGACGGAGATTCAAACCATCGGCGTCGTGGGCGCCGGGGCCATGGGGCGCGGCATCGCGCAGATCGCGGCGCAAGCCGGGCTGCGTGTGCGCCTGTACGACACCAGCGCCGACGCCGTGGCGGCCGCGCGCGAATCGTTGCGCCAGACGTGGGACAAGCTCGCTCAAAAGGGCAAGCTGACCGCCGCCGACGCACAAGCCGCGCTGGAACGCGTGGAATCCGCCACCGCGCTGACCGATATGTCGGCCTGCCAGTTGGTCGTGGAAGCCATCGTTGAACGCCTGGACGTCAAGCGCGACCTGTTCGCCGCCCTGGAAGGCGTGGTCTCGGAAGACTGCATCCTGGCGTCCAACACGTCGTCACTATCCATTACCGCCATCGCGGCTGCCTGCAAGCACCCGCGCCGCGTGGCCGGCTATCACTTCTTCAACCCGGTGGCGTTGATGAAGGTGGTGGAAGTCATCGACGGCCTGCGCAGCGCGCCCGAAGTGGGCGACGCGCTGGCCGACCTGGCGCGCCGCATGGGCCACACGCCCGTGCGCGCCAAGGACATGCCGGGTTTCATCGTCAACCACGCGGGCCGTGGCATGAACACCGAAGGGCTGCGCGTGGCCCAAGAGGCTGTGGCCACGTTCGCCCAGGTTGACGCCGTGATGCGCGAGCAGGCCGGCTTTCGCATGGGCCCGTTCGAACTGCTGGACCTGACCGCGCTGGACGTGTCGCATCCGGTGATGGAATCCATCTACCGCCAGTTCTTCGACGAAGCGCGCTTTCGTCCGTCGCCCATCACCACGGTGCGTCTGGCCGGTGGGCTGATCGGGCGCAAGGCCGGCGAAGGCTTCTATGTTTACGCCGATGGCCAAAAGCAAGTGCCCGCTGAACCGCCGGTGCCGGCGCTGCCCGACGGCCTGAAGGTGTGGGTCAGCCCCAAGCACGCGGAAGGCTACGCACGTGCATCGGCGCTGGTTGAAAAGCTGGGCGCCACCTTGGTCACCGGCGCGTCGCCCGACGCGGACGCGCTGATCATCGTCACGCCGTTTGGCGATGACGTGTCGACGACGGTGTCGGCACAAGGCCTGAATGCCGGCCGCACGGTGGGCCTGGACGCGCTTTACGCCTTCGATGGCGCCAAGCGCCGCACCATCATGGTGTCGCCTGCCACCGAAGCCAAATGGCGCGACGCGGCGCATGCCCTGCTGGCCGCCGATGGCGTGCCGGTGACGGTGATCGAGGATTCACCGGGCTTCATCGCCCAGCGCATCGTGGCGATGATCGTCAACATCGCCAGCGATATCGCGCAGCAGCAGATCGCCACGCCGGAAGACATCGACAAGGCCGTGACGCTGGGCTTGGGCTACCCCGTGGGCCCGCTGGCGCTGGGCGACAAGCTGGGTGCCGACCGCATCCTGGAAATCCTGAAAAGCATGCAACGCGTGACGGGCGACCCGCGCTATCGCCCCAGCCTTTGGCTGCAACGCCGGGTGCAGCTGGGCATGTCGCTGTTGAAGTCGTCGGCGGAATAAGCCGCAGCGGCGGCCCGGCGTTCCGGCGGCCCGGCGTTGCCCTTACCCGTAACGCACCATAAAAAAGCCCCTTGAATGTTCAAGGGGCTTTTTACTGTCCGGGTCATCCGCATCGCGGCTCCGGCGACATACGCCGGGTTTACTTGGCGTGATCCACCATGTACTGAACGGCGGCGCGGATGTCTTCTTCCGAGGCGTTGGCGGCGCCGCCCTTGGGCGGCATCGGCGGCTTGCCTTGCATGGCGACCTTCACCATGGCGTCCATGCCGGTCTTGATGTAGGGGTCCCAGGCAGCCTTGTCGCCGAACTTGGGCGCGTTGGCCACGCCGGTGGCGTGACAGGCGAAGCAGACGCTCTTGTAGAGCTTTTCGCCAGCCGGGTTGACGGCGGCGGCCTGTTGCGGGGCAGCGGCAGGAGCCGGCGCCGCGGCGGTCGGGGCAGGAGCGGCGGCTGCGGGGGCTGTGGGGGCTGCGGCAGCCGTTGCTGCGGCAGTCGCCGGGGCGGCGTCCGCTTCCTTCTTCGCGCCTTCTTCCGCCGGAGCGGCCGGTTCAGGCAGCGAGGCGCCCGACTTGTTGGCCATATAGACCACCGCGCGCGCCACTTCGTAGTCGGACAGCGTCGGGTTGCCACCCTTGGCCGGCATGCCGCCCTTGCCGTGCAAGGCCACATTCAACATGGTGTCGTAGCCCGACTTGATGAACGGCGCCCAGGCTGCGTTGTCGCCCATCTTCGGTGCGCCGGCCACGCCGGCGGTGTGACAGGCCGTACAGACGGCGGCAAAGACCTGTTCGCCCGTCTTGAATACCTTGGGCGCATTGGCATCCACAAGCTCAAACCCCGCCACCGGGGCGATGCGCTTGGTGACCGCTTCAGGGGACAGGGAATCCGAGCCGGCGCCGGTCTTGGTACCGGAGACCACCATGTTCACCAGGAGGATGATGATGGCGATGGGGATCACGAAAGACAGGACGATCGTGACGACCAGTTGCTTGGGGGTCTTGATGGGGGAGGAGTGCTCTTCTATGTGTTCCTGCTCGTTGCTCATGACCAAATCCTGCTAACGGGTGGGGCGCCTGGCGGCGGCAACAGAAAATCAGTAACTGCACAAATCGGCGGACAAGTCGGACATCCGCCTGCAAGCAAACGCTGGATTATATAACGGTGTCAGGGACGAGCGTCCAATGCATCTGACCGGGTTTTCGATGAGATTGGCGGAAGATTTGACCCACTTCATGCAGCCTATCGAAAACTAGGTACAATGTCGCCTCCTTGCGCTGCGCCCGTAGTTCAATGGATAGAATGAGAGTTTCCGAAGCTCTTGATACAGGTTCGATTCCTGTCGGGCGCACCACCAACGTGCACAGCGCTTGTGTTACTTCCGCAGTACCCCCTCCGCATTACCCCCACGCATTACC
>NZ_JBLVOL010000081.1:0-6092 GCF_053543755.1 Achromobacter semiaridum
CGTCTGCTGGTGCAGGGCCGCAATCGGCTGGCGGCCGCCACGGCGCAGCTGCGCGCGCTGGACCCGGGCAATACCTTGTCGCGCGGCTACGCCATCGCACGCGATGGCGACGGCCGCATCGTGCGGGATGCGGCAAGCCTGGCTACCGGGCAGGCGCTGGACCTGAGCTTTGCGCAGGGTGGCGCACAGGTTCAGGTGCAGCAAACCCGCAAGAACCGCGACGCCGGTTAAGCAAAAACGATCCGCCGGCCGGCCACGCCCACGCATTCGGCGCGGCGTCGGCACGGTGGCGTGGGACAGGTCGACGCACTCTGAGGCGATGCAATGCGGCACAACGAAAGCATGGGTTGGATGGCCGGTGTGTTGGCCGGAACGGTCATGGCACTTGGGCATGTAGCGCTAGTACAAGCGGCAGAGGCAAGCGCGGTGCAGGTAACCACCGAGGTGACGCCGCCCATATCAGCTGGGGTATCGGCGCAGGTTTCCGCTGATGTGTCCGCTGATGTGTCCACTGAGGTCACAGCGCCGGCAACCGTTCAGCCGGCAAGCCAGCCCCCCGCCGCCAACTGCGATTGCCAGTCTCCGTACCGTGCCTATAAAGAGGCCGATACCCCCGCCACCCAGGCACTGTTTGCCGCCGTACGCAACAACGATCCCGACGCCTTTGTCTCTGCACTGGCGCAGGTCCAGCAGCCAGGCGACTACGCGCTGGACGGCGTGCCGCTGCTGCATGCGCTGCTCATGCCGCCGCGTGAACTGCGCGCCCAAAACGTGTACTGGGGCATTTCAACCGAAGACGCCGACCGCATACGCCAGACTTTGCAGGCCGCGCTGCCTGCGCGCACGCGCATGCTGGCCGCGCTGCTGGCCACCCGGCCACCGCTGAACGACGTCACGTACGAATCGCGTCGTCCGCCGCTGCATCTGGCGCTGCTGTATGGCACGCCTGACTTCATGGACATGTTGCTGGCGGCGGGCGCCGACGCCAACCAGCGGGGCGATGAACACCGCACCCCGCTTGAATTCCTGTTGAATCGCGATTTTGAATTCGCGGTGCGCATGACCTATCTGCCGCGTCTGGTCGATCGGCCATCGATGACGCGCATGGTGCTGGCCCTGTTCAAGGCCGGCGCTGGCAAGCCCTTTGCCGATGCGGGCCCCGATGTGGCGGATTACCTGGCGTGGTCGCCGCTGGTGGAACTGACCGAGGGCGCGGCGCCCTTGCAGGCGCTGGCCGCCACCGGTACCAAGCCGGCGTATGAAGATGGGCTGACCGCCTTGGCGCTGGCCGCCTACCTCGGCAACGCCGGCGCGGTGCCCGTGTTGAAGGAACTGGGGCCGCGCCACATTCCCGCCACCGGCTACGGCCAGACCGGTCAGCACGATGTCTGGCTGGATGCGGCCCAGGCGGCGGTGCAGGGCGGGCATCCCGATATTGCGGCGTTGCTGCTGCAAAAAGACATGCCTTTTGCGCAACGCGGCCCACAAACCGGTTCCAGCGCAGCGCTGTTCACCAAAGTGGAATCCGACGCCCAACCCATCATGAATCTGGCGGCGCGCCGTGGCGACGTGCAAACGCTGCACCGCCTGCTGGCGCTGGGCGCGCCGGTTGATGGCGACCCGCAAGATAAAAATGGCAACACGCCGCTTGCCGATGCGGTGCTGGCCCGCAAACCGGAAGCCATCAAGCTGCTGTTGGCCGCGGGCGCCGACCCCCGCGCCAAGCGCGAAGGCTATGACCTGAAATCGCCTGTCGATGTCGCGGTGCAATCGGGCGATGCCGCAACGCTGCGCCTGTTTGCCGATGCGGGCTTTGACTTGCAGGCGTTGGGCACCGGCGCGATCCGGCGCGCGCTGGAAAACCGCGATACGTCATTGGCGATGATGCTGATCGAAGCCGGCGTGCCCATCGAAGTGAAGGCGGGGGACGCGGATAGCGGCGACGGCGCGCCGCTGTTGTTGCTGGCCGCAGCGTCGGGGCAAGTGCCGGTCGTTGACGCCTTGCTGGCCAAGGGCGCGGACCCTGTCGGCCTGGCGCCCGATGGCGAAAGCGCGCTGTATTGGCTGGTCGGCAGGCAAGACACCGCAATGCTGGAACGGCTGCTGCGCGCGGGCGCCAAGCTGGACGATCCGCGACTGCCGCGCGCCCCGGCCTCGTACGCGCTATTGAACGCGGCGGTGGCCTCGGGCGACATCGCGCTGGTGCGCCGCGTCAGCAAAGCCACCGGCCAACCCGTGGCGCAAGCCTGCATGCCCGAACGCGGCGAAGCCAGCTTGACCCAATCGCCAGGCTATGTTGCGGCATTGCAGGCGGCGGGTTTTACCGGCAAGCCCGCGGCCTGCGCGCCCGACGCCGCACCGCTGTCGCGACGCATCGTCGTGCAGTTGCTTCATAGCCGCCAGTGGTACGTGGCCCGGCAGGGCGAGCTTGTGCAGCTGCTGCGGTTTGTAAACGCCACCGGGGGTTCGCTGGACGCCGCCTTGGATGATGGCGCAACGCCCTTGAACACTGCAATCCAGCTGGGTCGCGAGGATCTGGCCCGCGCCATGCTTACGGCCGGCGCGCGTCCCGACCAGGCCGATGCCATGGGCCGTGGGCCGGCGTGGGTCGCCTTGCAGACCGGTCAGCCCGCCATGCTGTCATTGCTGGCGCGCCACGGCGCGCGTTTTGACAAGGTGGCCGCACCGCCTGGCCAGTCCTTCGCCCACACGCTGGCATGCCAGTCCGCACCCGAGTTCCGGCGTGTCGTCCAAGCGGCCGGTGCATCCCCGCTGCCCACTTGCCCGTCTCCCGCGCCGTCCAGGCGAGGGGCCGCCAAGGTTGCCAGCAAATCCGCCGACTCCGCAGGCCTGGCGGGCCTGTATGTGCTGAACGGTGTGCGCGAAGTGGGTAGTCAATTGCTGCTGTCGCCGGACGGCAGCTTTGACTACATGCTGAGCTACGGCGCCGTCGACATCGCGGCGCGTGGCGCCTGGCGCAGCGACGGCAGGCAGGTGTTTCTGGACACGCCGCCGATCCAGCCGTATTCGCCCATCCAGGACGTGCGCGCCGACACTCGGCCCGCCCAGCCCGGCTTTGTGTCCGTACGCGTTTTCTACCGCGATCGCCCGGTGAAAGTCGACGTGGCGATGTCGTCCGCGGATGCCGATCACGGGGGCGGCCCGCGCCCGTCCGAAGGCCACGACGCCATCAGCGCGCCCATCGAGCCGGGCGCCTTGAAAACACTGGCCGTGTTTGTGCCGCTGCCTTCCGGCGCGCGTTGGCATCAGGTGGATATCAGCAAACTGGATATCAGCAAACTGGACGCGGGCACGCATGCGATACGCGTGGACCTGGACGTACCCGAAGAAGCCGCCGGCGCACCGCTACACAAGACGTTCACGGTGCACAAAGACGGCGCGCTGGTTGAGTCGGAAGCGGGCAGGGAACTGCGATACGAGAAAGAGTAGCGTTTGCAAACAGCCAGGGCGACGCGCCGTGGGTCGGCGTGAATGCGCCTATCATGCGCGCCGTTAACCCCGCGCGGACGCGGGGTTAACGCGGTATCCTCATTAGTTGCCGATACAATTGACCGGCTTGATCGTGCACTCAACAGAAGGAACCAACACATGGCACATACTCTTCCCCCCCTGCCTTACGAACTCGACGCCCTGGCCCCGCACATTTCCAAGGAAACGCTGGAGTTCCACTACGGCAAGCATCACCAGACTTACGTCACGAACCTGAACAACCTGATCCCGGGTACGGAATTCGAAACGCTGTCGCTGGAAGACATCGTGAAGAAGTCCTCGGGTGGCATTTTCAACAACGCCGCTCAAGTCTGGAACCACACGTTCTACTGGAACAGCCTGGCCCCCAAGGCCGGCGGCGCACCCACCGGCAAGCTGGCTGACGCCATCAACGCCAAGTGGGGCAGCTTCGACGCTTTCAAGGAAGCGTTCAACAAGTCGGCAGCCGGCAACTTCGGTTCGGGCTGGACCTGGCTGGTCAAGAAGGCTGACGGTTCGGTTGACATCGTCAACACCAGCAACGCCGCCACGCCGCTGACCACCGCCGACAAGCCGCTGTTGACCTGTGATGTCTGGGAACACGCGTACTACATCGACTACCGGAACGCGCGTCCCAAGTACGTGGAAAATTTCTGGGCGCTGGCCAACTGGGATTTCGCCGCCAAGAACTTTGCCTGATCGGTAACGACGGGTCGGGCCGCGTAAGTGGCCCGCAAGTAAAAAGCCCCTGGTGCCTTGCACAGGGGCTTTTTTATTCCCGTTCAGGAAAAATTCAGCTGACATAACCCTGTCGATTGTCGATTTCATTCCAGGGAAATGACAAAGAAACAACCTTTTCTTTAGGGTTATCCCTAGGATTCCCGGCCGCTATTGTTGCCAGTGGTCAGGGCTGAACCACGGGGCCAACGGATCGCGGCATGCCCGCTTACAACCGGGGTAACTACAGGGAAGGGAAGCATGTTTCGCTTATTTTCAGGCTTGCGCATTGGGGCGCGCCTGTCGGGCGCGTTTTTGCTCGTGGCGGTAATCGGCGGTGCCATCGGGGCCTTTGGAGTGTGGGGGCTGTCGCGCATCAACGAATTGAATGACCGGCTGTATGACACCGAGCTGCGTGGCATCTCGGATTTGAAAGAATCCAATCTGAATCTGATCTACGCGGGCCGCGCCCGCAGCGGCTACCTGGCCGCCAGCACCGATCAGGATCGCCAGGCGTTAAAGAAGCAGTTTGACGACGCCGTCAAGAACATGGACGTGCTACGCGATAAAGCCGCGAAGAACTTTCACGAAGAAGAGGGCAAGCGCCTGCTGGCGCAGTTTGTCGAAACCGAACAGGTGTGGAAGCGGGAGTCGGAAGCGTTCTTCACGGCGGCCAGGTCGCAGTCGTTGACGCAAACCGATCCGCGTGTGGCCGAGATCGAAAAGCGCGTCATCGCCTCGTCGCAAAAGCTTGACGACCTGATGACCAACCTGGCCGTGGGCAAGGAAAAAGCCACGGCGCAATCCGTGGACGAAGCCACCGACCTGTACGACACCGTGCGCGCCGTGATGATCATTCTGGCCGTGGCCGGCGTGGTGATCGGCATGCTGTTGGGCTGGCTGGTCACGCGCGGGATCGTGCGGCCGCTGGAGCAAGCCGTGAAGGCCGCGCGCCAGGTTGCCGCGGGCGATCTGACCACCGACATCCAGGTGGCCACGCGTGATGAAACGGGCGACTTGATGACGGCACTGAAGGCCATGAACGAAAGCCTGGCGCGCATTGTCGCGGACGTGCGCGACGGCTGTGAAAGCATCGCGTCGGCTTCCTCGCAGATCGCGCAAGGTAACTCTGACCTGTCGCAACGCACTGAAGAACAGGCGTCGTCACTGGAGCAGACCGCCGCGTCAATGGAAGAGCTGACCAGCACCGTGCAGCAAAACGCCAACAACGCCAGCGAGGCCGATCGTCTCGTGACGCAGGCGTCCACCGTGGCAGTGCGCGGGGGCGAAGTGGTGGAGGGCGTTGTGCAGACCATGAGCGCCATTTCGGACAGCTCGCGCCGCATCGCCGATATCACGGGCGTGATCGACGGTATTGCATTCCAGACCAACATCCTGGCGCTGAACGCCGCGGTGGAAGCGGCGCGCGCGGGCGAGCAGGGTCGTGGCTTTGCCGTGGTGGCGGGTGAAGTGCGCACCTTGGCGCAACGCTCGGCGGTGGCCGCCAAGGAAATCAAGGCGCTGATCGACGAATCCGCCGCGCGTGTGCAGGGCGGTACGCGCCAAGTGGACGAGGCCGGTCGCACCATGCGCGAAGTGGTTGACAGCGTGCGTCAGGTGGCCACGCTGGTGCGCGAAATTGCCAGCGCGTCGGAAGAGCAATCGTCCGGCATCGGCCAGGTCAACCAGGCCGTGGCGCAGATGGATACCGTGACGCAGCAGAACGCCGCGCTGGTCGAAGAAGCCGCCGCCGCGGCCGCCAGCATGCAGGAGCAGGCCGGCCGCCTGGCCCAGGAAGTGCGCCGCTTCAAGGTGGACGCCGCCGCGGGTTCGGGGCGTGGCGCCGAGGCACGCTTGATTACGCCCAGCGCCGCGTCCCTGGCCGC
>NZ_JBLVOL010000082.1:0-2802 GCF_053543755.1 Achromobacter semiaridum
GGCAGGCTGGCGGCCAGCGACGCCGTCGCGCGGCCGTTCACGTACAGGTGCACCTGGCTGCCATCAGCCGTCACGGCAAGGTGCTGCCACGCGGCGGGCGTCAGCGGCTGGCCGGGCTGGCTGCGCTGGCCGTTCACTTCCACAAACGGCACGCCCTGGTTGATACCGATCAGCAAGGCGTTGCCCGCATCGCGACGCGCATAGACCAGCTGTTCGCCGGCCGGTTGGTCGGCGCGCACCCAGGCGCTGAACGTGAAGGCGCCCGCGGCGGGTATGGCCAGCGAGGGGCTGGCGGGCAGCATCAGCGGCGCGTTGCCCATGAACTGCGCGGCGCGCCCGATCACGCCATCGACGGCGGCGCCGGTGGGCGTCTGGCCGTGGTTGCTGTAGGCGGTGGTGTCGCGCGGCGGCGCACCGGCCGCGCCGTCAAAGTGATAGACCAGCGTGTAGTTCGGGTCGAAGCTCAGTTGCCCATTGGCGGACGCGGGCGCTTTCTGGTTGCCGTAGTACATCCAGATGTCCTGACGCTGGCCGTCGGCCAGTTCCGGCACGTCCACCCACACCAGCGCCATGCCCAGCAAGGGGTCGAACGATTCCAGCTGGTGGTTCAGCACGGTCTGGTCGTCGGCCGCCACGAAGCGGATGTCGGCGCCCTTCTCGTTGATGCCGTCAAAGGTGAAGTTGCCCGTATGCAGGCGCACCAGCAGCGGCGTGCGGCCGGCGGGGCCGCCCAGCGGCAGGCCCTGCGCGGTGCTGTCAACGGTGATTTGCTTGCGGTACTGCCAATCCGGTTGCCACCAGGCGTTGGCGGCCGACGGCAAGACGCCGGCCAGCACGGTCAGCAGGAGCATCAATAGGCGTTGCATGAGTAAGACTCCGGGATGGAAAAGTGGCGGGCGCTCAGAAGCTGGCGCGCACGCTGAAGTTCAGGCGGGGATCGTGTTTGCGGGTGTTGGGGCCGTCTTTCAGCGGATAGCCCCAGTCCAGCGAGCCCGACAGCCAATCGATCATTTGCAGGCGGGTACCCAGGCCCACGCTGGCCAGCGAGTAGCGCGAGTCCTGCTCGGGCAGCGGGTCGCGCAAGCGCAGGCTGGCCGCGTCGGCAAAGGCATAGAAGCGCCATTCGTTGACGTTGGCGCCCAACCAGCGCGCCAGTGACGGCGTGCGCCATTCCAGCGACGCCAGGATGCCGTCATCGCCCGTGCGTTCGGCCGCCAGATAGCCGCGCACGCTGGTCGCGCCGCCCGCCGAGAATTGTTCGTTGGACACCAGTGCACCAGAGGCCAGCTGGAACGATCCGCGCAGGCCCAGTTGCCAATCGCCAAACAGGTTTTGCGTATGCGTGCCGTCGCCGCGCACCAGGGCAAAGCTGGGGTTGGCCTGATAGCGCTTGTCGTCGAATTCCTTCCAGTCGCTGCCCTGGTTGAAGAACGAGCCGCTGGCGCCCACCAGCGACAAGCCCAGGCTGCTTTGCGAGGACTCGCTGTAGCGGTAGCCGTTGTAGGCCAGCGTGAACGGCAGGTACTTGATGGGGATCTGGTCTTCGTTGGCGCCAAAGCGGGTGGACTCGTCGAACTTCTTGTAGTCCAGGCCGAGGGACAGCGAATTGCTCCAGTCGCCTTGCGGGTCCATCGTGTAGATCGCGGACAAGCCGAACGAATAGCCCTTGCCCAGCACGTTGGTGCCACCGATGGTGGCCACGTTGCTGTCGCTTTTGTAGCCGGAGAATTGCAAGGCCCAGCGCGGCGCCAGCGGCATCGAATACGAGCCCGACCACACCTTGGCGTTGTCGGTTTCCTGCGGCGCGGTAAAGAAGGTCAGGCTGACGGAATGGCCCAGCTGCCACAGGTTGTCGTAACCCAGCGACGCCGTGCTGCGCAGGCGCGAGGTGTCCGCGCTGTAATCATTGTTCAGGCCCACGCTGGCATGCCAGGGGCTTTTGTCTTCCACCTTCAGGTCCACGTCCATCGTGCCGGGCAAGCGCCCTTCCTTGACCAGCGGCACCACTTGGCGGCTGGCGCCCTTGTTCAGGCCGGTCAGCTCGGCTTGGGCCTGGTTGAAGTTGGGCACCTGCCCTTCCTGCAACGCGGGCACCTCGTCGCGAATGGTCAGCGGCGAATAGTGCTGCGCGCCCACCACGCGCACGCGGCCGATCTTGGTTTCGGACACTTGCAGGAAGACGATGCCATCGGCCACCTGCTGCTCGGGCAGGTCCACATAGACGGATTGGTAGCCCTGCTCCTGGTAAATCGTCTGCAAGGCTTCGCGCGCCGATTCAATATCGGCCAGCGTGCGGTCGGGCCCAAGATAGGGATAGACGGCGCGCTCGATGTCGCGCGCTTGCAGCACGGTGTTGCCGCGCACGATGTATTCGTTGATGTTGACGCGGCGCGCGGCGCCCGTGGGCGCGTCCTGCGCCAGGGCGCCGTTCATGGCCATGGCCAAGGCCAACGCATGCGGCGCGCGGCGCAATATGGCGCGCAACGCGCTGCCCCTACTTTCGAAATCATGCATGACGATGCACTCAGTTCCTTGTGTGAAAGCCGGTCGATGCCGGCCGCTACCGTGCAGCGCTACGCGACAATTGCGTTACGGCTTTTGCCCGCAACCGCGCGTCCATGGCTTCTGCTTGTTACTAGACGTACTGGCCGGCCCGGGACGACGCGTTGTAAGAAAAACTTCATGAAAAAGAATCGCGGCGTGCGCGCGGCTGCCGTCCATCGCCGCCTTGCGCCGGGATTCTGGCCGCGCGATATGACGGCGGATGCGGCGCAAGCGGCGCGGCAAAAAAAAGCGGGGCGG
>NZ_JBLVOL010000083.1:0-7705 GCF_053543755.1 Achromobacter semiaridum
GTGGCGTGCAGGCCTGCAACTGCGCCGCCAGCCGGGCCAGGCGCGGCGATGGGCCGGCGGCGCGGCCGCGTGCCGCCAGCACGGTGTCGTAGGCGGCGGTCATGGCCGCTTCCATGTCGCGCCGCGCGCTCATGGTGCGCGACGTGCCGATGGCGGCAAACAAGGCGGCAAGCTTGCGATAGGCCAGCGCGACGGCGGCGCGTTCCGGGGCGATCGGGTGGATGACCCAGCCCACCAGCGTCAACCCCAGGCCGAACAGCCCGCCCGTGGCGACCAGCACGGACGGCAGCCACGGCGGTAGGGTGGACGTCAGGCTCGACCCGACGATGACGTACACCGCGAATTGCAGCGTGGCCACCGCCGCGATGTTGTTGAAGGTGCCGACCAGGCTGGCGATCAGCACCAGCAACGTCATGGCGGCCGACGTCCACAGCCCGTGGCCGGCCACCAGGTTGCCCAGCAGGTAACCCAGCGCGCCGCCCAGCACGGTGCAGCCGATGGACAAGGCGCGGTTGCGATACGGGCCGCCGTTGTCGCCCGTGATGGCCGGCAGCGCGCCCAGCGCCACCAGCGCGGCGGCCCCGCCTTGGGTTAGCGCCAGCCCCACGGCGCAGGGCAGGCCGATGGCCAGCGCCGCGCGCAGCGCCACCCAGCGGCTGACGGGCGAAGGCTCCATGTGCGCCAGGCTCATCAGCCAGCGCATGTTGGCGCCGCGCGCGCCGTGGCGGGTCAGGGGGCGGGACACGGTGGCCTCATGGCGGGGGCGTCAGGGTTTGATCAGCGGCGCGATGTCCGGCGCCGCCAGCCGGAAATAGTCTTCCGTGTTCAGCAGGATCGAAGCGTCCAGCCGCCCCGCGTTGAACACGATTTCATCGTGGCGGCTGCGCAGGCTGGGGTCCACCAGCAGGTGCAGGTCGGGGTTGAAGGAAAAGGGCGGAATGGCGCCGATTTCGCAGCCGGTCAGTTCGCGCGCCAGTTCCTGCGAGGCCAGCGACGCCTTCTTGCCGCCCGCCGCGCGCGCGATGGCGTCCAGGTCGGCCTGCTTGTCCGCCGGAAACACGGCCAGGACGTTCTTGCGTATGTTGGACGAGATTTTCACCCGGCAGACCAGCGCCTTGGCGCCCTGGCTGACGTCGGTGCCACGTATGGCGGCCACTTCGACCGAGCGGCCGGCGGCGGGGTGGTGGATCAGGCGATGACGGGCCTGGTGCCGGGCCAGCAGGGCTTGCAGGCGTTCAAAGACTTCCATATCGATGGCGGCAAAGGGGGTGGGGATGGACGGCGGGCACGGGCTTGGCGCACCGGCCCCGCAGTCGCATGATACGCCCGCGCCGGGATCAGATTTCGCCGGTGAAGGCGTAGCCCCAGCCCCACACGGTGCGAATCGGCAGCTCTACGTTCACGTCCTGCGCCTTGCGCCGCAAGCGGCTGACCACCACATCGGTGCGGCGCACCGATTCGCGGCCGGCCTGGGCGTCCGAGCCGGAAGCGTCGCCGCGCGGCAGCCGCTTGTCGGCCGACGTCGTCAACCTGAGCAGGAATTCGCGTTCGGCCAATGTCAGCGACAAGCGCGTGCCTTGCGGGCTGACCAGCGTCCAGGCGGCGTCCAGAAACTGCCACTTGCCGGGCGTTTCGGGCGCCGGGGGCGTGGCGGCCATACGGGCTTCGGGCTCGACCGCGATGGGGCGGCGGCCCGTGGCGGGCACGCGCCGCACCAGGGCTTGCAGCGCGGCGGCGATCTCGGCGGTGGCCACGTCGTGCTGAAAACACGCGTCGGCGCCGCAGTGCAGGCCCAGAATGCGGTTTTCGGGCGAATCAAAGCTGGACACCGCGATGATGCCGGCGGTGGTGTCCATGGCGCGCAGGCCCGCAACCGCCATGCAAAGATCGGTCAGGTCGGCTTCCATCACCAGCAACGGCGTACGGCGCGCCTGAAACAGGCGAAACAGGCCGTTGGAGTCCTCGCACCGGCGCGGCGAGAAACCCATGTCGGCCAGCTCGTCGCTGCGGCGCGCGCGTTGGTCGGGATCGGGTGAGAAGACGATCAGGTCTAGTAGGTCATTCATGAATCGTAGTGATCTTTGCAGCTTCAGCGCATGCATGATGCTACGAAAACAAGGGTTTCCTAACCCCGCTCAACGCCACTTTCGTACCCGAATTCTCAGACATGATTGCCGGGCGGCAACACAGCAAGCGCCCCAGGGTGTGCCGAACAATGTTTGAATAAAGCGCCAGGGCGTATTGGCGCGGTCCGCCCGCTGACTAGGGGTTGAACAACCGGCGTTAAAACGGCCCAAAATCGCACCCGAACGGTGCATAAAAGTGCGCTGCCGACGCGTTAAAACCGCTCTACGGGTTTTGCGGCTCGTTCCACCAGCCGCCGCCCAGCGCCTGCAACAGCGCGGCCGTGTCGGCATAGCGAGCCGCGTCGGCTTCGCTGCGCGCGATGCGGGTTTGCAGCAGTTGGCGTTGACTATCCAGCAGGCTTTGGTGGCTGATGCCGCCCGCCTGATAGCGGCCCTGGGCGATGCGCAGCGCATCGTCCGCGCGCCGCCACGCGTCGTCGTAGGCGCTGAACGCATCGGCATCGGTCTGCACGGCGCGCAATGCGTCGGCCACCTGGCGGAATCCGTCCAGCACCGTTTGGCGGTAGGCGGCAGCGGCCGCTTCGTAACCCGCTTCCGCCGCACGCTTGCGCGCGCGCAGTTCGCCGCCGCGAAACAGCGGTTGCACCAGCCCCAGGCCCAGGCTCCACACGTTGACGCCGTCCGATAAATCGCCCGCGCGCGTGCGCTGGGAACCGAAACTGGCGGTGAGCGTGAACTGCGGGTACTGGTTGGCGGTGGCCACGCCCACGTCGGCGGACGCCTTGTGCCACAGCGCCTCGGCGGCAAGAATGTCCGGCCGCTGGCGCGTCAGCGCGGACGGAACGCCGGTGGGTATGTCGGGCGGCAAGGTCAGGTCCGCCAGGCGCAGGGGCGGCGTGCGCTGCGCGGCGGGCGGCTGGCCCAGGTACACGGCCAGCTGATGCGTGGTTTGCGACAGCTGCTTTTCCAGCGGTGGCAGCGTGGCGCGCGTTTGCGCCACCAGCACTTCCTGGTTACGCAAATCGGCCTCGGCCACGCCGCCCAGCGCCACGCGTTGCCGCATGATGTTCTGCTGGCGCTGCTGCGCGTCCAGCAGATCGCGCGTGGCGGCCAGGCGTTCGGACAGGTAGGCCTGGCGGATGGCGGCCGTCACCACGTTGGCGGCCAACGACATGCGCGCCGCTTGCAGTTCGTGCGCCTGGTAATCCACCTGCGCCGCCAGGCCTTCCAGCGCGCGCCGGTTGCCGCCGAAAACGTCCAGCGTGTAGGACACGTCGATTGACGCGTTGTACAGCGTGAAGGGCGGGGGCGGCTGCGTTACCGGCACGCCGAACGCCGACGGGTCCACCTTTTGCCGCGTGGCGGACAGGTTGGCATCGGCCGACGGCAACAGCCTGCCGCCGGTTTCGGCGTCCAGGTCTTCGGTGGCCTGCCGCAACGTGGCGCGCGCCTGGGCCAGCGTGGGGCTGGCGTCAAGCGCCTGGCGCACCAACTGGTCCAGCGCATCCGAACGGAACAGCCGCCACCATTGCGCGGGAACGTCGGCGCCCGGTTGCAGGCGTTGTGCGCTACGGGCGGGTTGCGCGCTGTCATCGGCCGTGTAGGACGCCACGGCGGGCGGGCTCGGCGAGGTGAAATCAGGTCCGACGGTGCATCCGGTGGTCAAGGCCGACAGGCCGATCGCCGCCAGCGGCATCGCCACCACCACCGCGCGCGAACGAAAAGCCATAAAGGGACGGAGAAAACGGGACATGGCGCGTCAATCCAGAGTACGGCGGTAGAACTTCACGGCGGCGGTCATGACGACCGCGGTAAACAGCATCAGCGGCCAGATGCTGGGCCACAGATCCCACCAGCCGTTGCCTTTGAGCAGGATGCCGCGGATGAGCCGGTTGAAGTGCGTCAGCGGCAGCAGGTTGCCCAGGTACTGCGCCCACATGGGCATGCCCTGGAACGGGAACATGAAGCCAGACAGCAGCATGTTGGGCAGAAAATAGAACATGGTCAGCTGCATGGCCTGCAACTGGTTCTGCGCCAGCGACGACAGCGTGATGCCCACCGTCAGGTTGGCCGCCACGAACAGCAGCGCCGCCAGGTACACGGATAACAGGCTGCCCAGGATCGGCACATGGAAGACGAAGTGCGCGGCCAGCAGGATGATGGTGGCCTGGATCAGGCCGATTGCGATGTACGGCACGATCTTGCCGGTCATGACCTCCAGCGGGCGCACCGGCATCGACAGCAGGTTTTCCATCGTGCCGCGCTCGCGTTCGCGCGTCATGGCCAGGCCCGTCATCATCACCAGCGTCATCGTCAGGATCACACCCATCAGCCCCGGCACGGTGTTGTATTGCGAGATCTGCTCTTCGTTGTAAAGCCGGTGCACGCGCACGTCGAAAGGGGGTTGCCCGCCCGCCAGATTGGCCAGCGGGCCGGTCAGGTCCTTTTGCGCCACGGCCTGGGTCAGCTGCGTGGCCGCGCCAATCGCCATGCCGGTGGCCATGGGGTCGGTGGCGTCGGCTTCGATCAGCAATGCCGGCCGTTCGCCGCGCAACAGCCGGCGGGAAAAGTCCGGCGGTATGGTCACCACGAACAGCACGCGGCCCTGCGCCAGCGCGGCGCGGCCGGCTTCTTCGTCGCGCAGTTCCTCGGTGATGTGGAAGTAGTCCGACGACTTCATCGCCGCGATGAAGCTGCGCGTGAACGGGCTGTGGTCGGCCGTGATGACCGCCGTGGGCATCTGCTTGGGGTCGGTGTTGATGGCGTAGCCGAACAACGCCAACTGCATGATGGGCAGGCCCACGATCATGCCGAACGTGATGCGGTCACGGCGCAGCTGCAAGAATTCCTTCAGCACCATGCTCCACCACCGCGCCCACGAAAAGCCTTGCAGATGGCGCATCATGCCGGGCTCGCGAAGTTGTCGGTGGACCGGTTCATCAAGAAGATGAAAACGTCTTCCAGGCTGGTGTCAATGCGTTCCAGGCGCAGGTCCTGGCCGCGTATGGCGTCGCGCAAGGTGCGTTCCAGCAGCTCGGCGTTCTGGCCGCTGACGTGCAGCGCCGAGCCGAACGCCACCGTCTGGTCGACGCCCGGCGCGCTGCGCAGGCGCTGGCCCAGCGGCACCAGGTTGTGGCCGTGGATGGCCCAGGTGGACAGGCGCTGTTCGGCAATCACCTGCTCGGCGGTGCCTTGCGTCAGCAGCTTGCCGTACGAGATATAGGCCAGCTTGTGGCAGCGTTCGGCCTCGTCCATGTAGTGCGTGCTGACCAGCACCGAGATGCCGCGCGCCGCCAATTCGTGCAGCTGTTCCCAGAAGTCGCGCCGCGCCGTCGGGTCCACGCCCGCTGTCGGTTCGTCCAGCAACAGCAGGCGCGGTTCGTGCAGCAGGCAGGCGGCCAGCGCCATCCGCTGCTTCCATCCCCCCGACAACGAGCCGGTCAGTTGATTGGCGCGGCTGTGCAGGCCCAGGTCTTCCAGGGCGCGGTCCACGGTTTGGCGGCGTTGCGGCATGTCGTACATGCGCGCCACAAAATCGAGGTTTTCCCGGATCGTCAGGTCGTCCCAGTACGAAAACTTCTGCGTCATGTAGCCGACGTGGCGCTTGATCTGCGCGCTGTCTTTCACAATGTTATAGCCCAGGCAGGTGCCGCTGCCGGAATCCGGCGTCAGCAGGCCGCACATCAATCGGATGCAGGTGGTCTTGCCGCTGCCGTTGGGGCCCAGGAAGCCGAAGATTTCGCCTTCCCGCACGCGCAGCGATACGTCGTTGACCACGTGCTTGTCGCCAAAGCGCTTGTTCAAGCCGCGCACGTCGATCACGGCCTTGCCGGAATCGGGCGGAGCCGGCTGACCGTCGGCGGGGTGGTCGGCGGGGTGGCCCGGGTGTGTGGTCATTGCAGCGTGGCCTCGACCGGTTGGCCGGGATGCAGCCGCGCCGCCGCCTCGGGCGTGGGGCGCGCTTGCACCATGTAGACCAGCTTGCCGCGGCTTTCGCGGCTGTAGATCACGGGCGGCGTGTATTCGGCCTGGTCCGACACATAGTCGATATGCACGGGTATCGGATCGCCGCAGCCGTCGCAGCGCAGGCTGGCTTGTTGCCCCGCTTTTAATGAGCCGACCACGGTTTCGGGCACGAAGAAACGCACCTTGATGTTGCCGGGTGGCAGCAGGCTGACCACGGGGCTGCCCGCCGACACCCATTCGCCCACGCGGTACATCGTGTCGAACACTCTGCCGGCCGCCGGTGCGGCCAGCTGTTTTTGCGCAAGCGTCCACTCGGCCTGGGCCAAGGTGGCGCGGGCCGCTTCGACGGTGGCCGCCTGCGCCACGCGCTGATCCTCGCGCCCCGGCAGCCTGGCCACTTCCAGCTGCGCGCGCAGTTCGCGCACGCGCGCGGCGTCCGATTGGGCTTGTTCACGGCTGTCATCCAACTGCGCCCGGGCGATGCCGCCCACGCGGAACTGCGCGTTATCGCGTTGCAGTTGCGCGGCGGAACGCCGGCTGGCGGCTTCGGCCTGCGCCAACTGTGCGCGGCTGACATCGATTTCCGCCGGGCGCTTGCCGGTGCCGATGTCTTCCAGCTGCGCGATGGCGGCGGCAAGCTGCGCGCTGGCCTGGTCGCGGGCGGCGCGTTCGCGCGTGGCCTCCAGCGCAAACAGCGGCGCGTTGGCGTCCACCTGTTGCCCGCGCTTGACGGCCAGCGCGTCCAGGCGGCCCGCTTCGGACGACGCCACATAGACGTAGTCGCCTTCCACATAACCTTGGTAGAAAGGCGCGGCATCCTGGCCGCAGCCGGCCAGCAGCAACCCCAGCGCCAGCGTCGGCAGGGCGGGGGCGATACGAAAAAGGGCAGGTCGGGGGCGCAGGGTGGGCATGGTCAGGTCGCGGCGGCGGGGTGGGCAGGCGGCGAGAACAGGCCACCGGTCAGCATGGCGATGGCGTGGTCGGCGATTGCATCGGTATCGATGGCCTGCATGGGCGGATCGCCTTGCCACAGGCGCCGCCACAGGTTCGAGGTGGCCAGCGGCAACAGCGTCAGCCCCAGGATGGAAAGGAACACCAGGCGCGGTTCGACACCGGGCGTGGTGGCGCCGCGTTGCTGCGCCTGACCGATCACGGTGGCGAAAGCCGCCAGCCGTTCGGTGGGCACGTGGGGCAGCACGCGTTCACGCAATTGGCCGCCTTCGTTCACCACTTCATGGATCCACAGCGCGGGCAGCCACGGCCGCTCGGTCGCGCTTTGCACAATGCGCTTCACGATTTCGACCAGGTAAGCGCGCGCGGCAGTGGCCGGGTCGAGGCTTGCGGCAAGCGCCGGCGACGGTGACTTGCCGTCGTCGCCTTCGGCCTCCGACGCTAGCGGAACGGGCGACCACACAAAACCGATTACCGGCACGACGCGCTCAAGCACGACGGCGTCGATCAATTGGTCGCGGCTTTTGAAGTAGTAATGCAGCATGGCCGGCGTGACGGCCGCGCGCTGGGCGATGTGCGCGATGGTGGTGGCGGCCACGCCCTGGGCCGCGAACAGGCCCGTGGCAATGTCCAGCAATTGTTCGCGCATGGCGGCGGCGTCGGGGCGGGCGGGGCGGCCGGGGCGGCGCGCGCGCGGCGCG
>NZ_JBLVOL010000083.1:7819-25320 GCF_053543755.1 Achromobacter semiaridum
GGGGGAGGGGGCAGACGCGGACAGCGATTTGTTCATGTCGCGCAGTTTAATTAATCTTTTAATTAATTAAAAGAGGGGCAAGCATCAGGGTTACAAAGCAGGTCGGCCGACATCGATGGTGTAATGGCTCGGTTCCCCATCTTGCTGCCCCGGGCATTGCCTGCAAGACCTTGGGCGGCTTCCCCTGGAGGCTGGACTTCAATGACGCAATCCTCGTCAATCAACCGCCGCATCGTGCTTGCCGCACGCCCGCATGGCGAACCCACCGACAACGATTTCCGCCTGGAAACAGGCGACGTGCCGCAACCCGGGCCCGGCCAGGTACTGCTGCGCACGGTCTACTTGTCGCTTGACCCCTACATGCGCGGCCGCATGAGCGACGCGCCTTCCTACGCCGAACCCGTCCAGATCGGCCAGCCCATGGTCGGCGGCACGGTCTGCCGCGTGCAGGCGTCCAACCACCCCGAATTCAAGGCCGGCGAATGGGTGCTGGCGCAGTCCGGCTGGCAGGACTACGCGGTGTCCGACGGCACCGGCCTGTTGCGCCTGGGCGCCAAGCCGCAGCATCCGTCGTATTCGCTGGGCGTACTGGGCATGCCCGGCTTCACCGGCTACATGGGGCTGCTGGACATCGGCCAACCCAAGGCGGGCGAAACGGTGGTGGTGGCCGCGGCCAGCGGCGCGGTGGGCGCGGTAGTGGGCCAGATCGCCAAAATCCATGGCTGCAAGGTCGTGGGCATTGCGGGCGGCGCGGACAAATGCCGCTATGTGGTCGACGAGCTGGGCTTTGACGACTGCCTGGACCACAAGGCGCCCGACCTGGCAGGCCGGCTGGCGCGCGCCGTGCCGCAAGGCATCGACGTCTACTTCGAGAACGTGGGTGGCGCGGTGTTCGATGCCGTGTTGCCGCTATTGAACCCGCGCGCGCGTGTGCCGGTCTGCGGCTTGATCTCTGCCTACAACGCCACCAGCCTGCCCGACGGCCCGGACCGCCTGGCGCTGCTCATGCGCACCATTCTGACCAAGCGCCTGAAGGTGCAGGGTTTCATCATCTTCAACGAATACGCACACCGCTATGGCGAATTCCGCGAGGCCATGGAAGGGCTGATCGCGCAAGGCCGCATCAAGTATCGCGAAGACGTGGTCGAGGGGCTTGAGAACGCGCCGCGCGGCCTGATCGGCCTGCTTAAAGGCGAAAACGCGGGCAAGCGCATCGTGCGCGTCGGCCCGGACGAATAAGCGCGCAATCACACGGAGCGCAACATGAAAATCCTGATCGTGCTGACATCCCACGACACGCTGGGCAACACCGGCCGCAAAACGGGCTTCTGGCTGGAAGAGTTTGCCGCGCCTTATTACGCGTTTTTGGACGCGGGCGCGGAAGTGACGCTGGCTTCGCCCAAAGGCGGCCAGCCGCCGCTGGACCCCAAGAGCGACGATCCCGACGCCCAGACCGACGCCACGCGCCGCTTTCGCCAGGACGCCGATGCCCAACGCGTGCTGGCCGGCACGCAGCGGCTGGCCGACGTGCAGGCGGCGGATTACGACGCGGTGTTCTACCCGGGCGGTCACGGCCCGCTGTGGGATCTGGCGGAAGATGCCAAATCCGTTGCCCTGATCGAAACCATGCTGGCGGCGGGCAAGCCGGTATCGGCGGTGTGCCACGCGCCCGGCGTGCTGCGCCATGCCAAGACGGCAGATGGCAAGCCGCTGGTGCAGGGGCGTCAAGTCACGGGCTTTACCAACAGCGAGGAAGCGGCGGTGCAATTGACCGACGTGGTGCCGTTTTTGGTCGAAGACGAGCTGACCCGTCTGGGCGGTTTGTACAGCCGTGGGCCGGACTGGCAGCCGTATGTGGTCTGCGATGGCTTGCTGGTCACCGGGCAAAATCCGGCGTCGTCGGTGGCGGTCGCCGAGGCCCTGCTGGAGCGGCTCAAGCGCTGAAATCGTCCGGTAAGCGGCGCGGGCCGGGGCCGCTCCTGGCCAAAGCTTTGATCTGCGCCGCTTGTACGCCCGTCGGCTGCTTGGTCAGGGCGGGAGCACATTGTGTCAGAATTGCGACTTTCCGATACAAATGCGGCGTCTCAACGCGGTGCCGCGCCTTCCTTGATGCCCCCAGACGTACCCCTAGATTCAGGTTCCTGCGAAGCCGCGTTGTTTGCGGCCATGCAGGCGCGAGACCCGGCCACCGGCCGGCACTGCAACCGCGTGGTCGCGCTATGCGTGGCGTTGGCCCAGGCGTGTGGGTCGAACGAAGACGAACAGCGGGCAGTGGCCGTGGCCGCGCGCCTGCACGACGTGGGCAAGATCGGCACGCCGGACCGCGTGCTGTACGCCCCGCATCGGTTGGAAAAAGACGATTGGGAAATCATGAAGGCGCATGCAGCGGTTGGCGCCGACATCATCCTGCACACCGACTTGCCGCAACGCGAGCTCATCGCGCAGGCCGTGCGCCATCATCACGAGCATTTCGATGGGTCCGGGTATCCGGCGGGGCTGGCGCACCACGATATCCCGATGCTTTCACGCATCATTTCCCTGGCGGATTCCTATGATGCGCTGGGCGATTCACGCCCTTATCATCCGGCGCGCTCGCACACTGAAATCATGGCCATCCTGCATCGCGAGGCCGGCGCAAATGCGACCCTGACCTGTTGCGCGTGTTCGAAAGCATGATTCAGCACAGCCGGCTGAAAGTCCCGTAAAGCCGCGTCAAGGCGGCGCAAAGTTGGCGCAAGGGCGGGCGGGGCGTGTTTTGCGCCCCGGCCGCCCACCCGTTCTACAGCCGATACGTCGCGGCAACGACCGCCAGTTCCTGCAACGTGCGTTGCTGCCAGGCCGCGTCGTGGCCCAACTCTTCGGCCAGGATGCGGGCCACTTCGGGCGCGGCCAGCATCGCGGCTTCGGCGTCCAGGAACAGCGCGCGGTTGCGGCGCGCCAGCACGTCTTCGGCGCTGCGCGCCAATTCAAACCGCGCCGCAAAGCGCACATGCGCCTCGGACAAGCCGCTGGCCTTGACCAGCATCCGTTCGGCGCCGGGCAGGGCTTTCAGGGTAGCCAGGTCGCTGCCGTAATAGCTGTCCGGCGTGCCGGCGTGTTCCTGCGACGGGGCCAGGCCGGACGCGCCATGCAGCGGCAACGATTCCGTGCGGCACGATGCCTGCGTCAGCAGCTGATGCTGAATCGCGGTGTCCACCACGTCCTGCGCCATGCGGCGGTAAGTGGTCCACTTGCCGCCCGTTACCGTCACCAAGCCCGCGTTGGACACCAGGATGGTGTGCTCGCGCGACAACTGCTTGGTGGCGGCGTCGCCGGTGGCCTTGACCAGCGGACGCAGGCCCGACCATACGCTGGTCACGTCGTCGCGCGTGGGTTTGCGGCTGAGGTAGCGCGCCGCCGTGTTCAGGATGAAATCCACGTCCTGCGCACCGGCTTCCGGGTCCAGCGGCAGGTCGCCGCGCGGCGTGTCGGTGGTGCCCACGATGGTGTGGCCGTTCCATGGCACCACGAACAGCACGCGGCCGTCGTCGGTCTTGGGGATCAGGATGGCGCGATTGCCGGGCAGGAACTCGCGCGGCAAGGTCAGGTGCACGCCCTGGCTGGGCGCCACCATCGTGGCCGCGTTCTTGTCTTCCATGCGGCGCACCGCATCCACCCACACGCCGGTGGCGTTGATGACGCAGCGCGCGCGCAGCGAGAAGCTGGCGCCGCCGATCACGTCCTGCGCGGTCACGCCGTCAACCTTGCCGTTGGTGGTGCTCAGGCCGGTGGCGCGCACATAGTTCACCGCCGTGCCGCCCAGGTCAAACAACGTGCGCATCAGGCTCATCGCCAGGCGCGCGTCATCGAACTGGCCGTCGTAATACAGCACGCCGCCCTTCAAGCCACGCCCGTTGACCTTTTCGGCCAGCGTCGGCGCGTTGGCCAGGGTGTCGCGGCGCGACAACCAGCGGCTGGGCGCCAGGTTCAGCTTGCCCGCCAACATGTCGTACATCTTCAGGCCGATGCCGTAGAAGGGCTGGTCGAACAGGTTGTAGGCGGGCACCACGAAGCCCAGCGGCCACACCAGATGCGGCGCGTTGCGGTTCAAGAGGCCGCGCTCGTGCAGCGCTTCACGCACCAGGCTGACGTTGCCTTGCGCCAGGTAGCGCACGCCGCCGTGCACTAGCTTGGTCGCCTTGCTGGACGTGCCCTTGGCAAAGTCCGCGCCTTCGATCAGCAAGGTGCGGTAGCCGCGTGAGGCCGCGTCCACGGCGGTGCCCAGGCCCGTTGCGCCGCCGCCGATGACGATGACGTCCCAGGACGGCGTGTTGTCCAAGGTGGACAGCAGGCGGTTGCGATCGGGCGGGGTGACGTTGGCTAGGGGTTGGTTCATAAGTTGTCGCGGCAGGGCCGCCAGGTAAAAGCAGGGTGGTTTCGTGCCAGGCGCGGGTGGCGGGGATAAGCCCGGGTCCCGTGCGTTTTTTCAAGCGTTGGGTGCCGAGGTGTTCGTGGGGCCTTGCGCGCCGGCCGGGCTGGAAGCGCTGGAAGCGTTGGGCGTGCCGGGCGCGCTCAGTGCATTGGCACTGGGCGCCGCCGCCACTTCGCAGCGCACGCCCGAATCCAGCAGCACCTGGGCCAGCGGTTCTTGCGGATGCGCGTCGGTGAAGAAGCGGTCGATTTGTGAAATGTGCGCCAGTTCAACCATCGCCTGGCGCTTGAACTTGCTGCTGTCGGCCGCCAGCCAGACCTCGCGCGATTGCTCGATGATGGTCCGGGCCACGCGCACTTCGCGGAAGTCGTAATCGCGCAGCGTGCCGTCGGCTTCGATGCCCGAAATGCCGATCAGGCCGATATCGACCTTGAACTGGCGGATGAAGTCCATGGTGGCTTCCCCCACGATGCCACGGTCGCGCGAGCGCACCACGCCGCCTGCCACGATGACTTCGCAGTCCGGGTTGTCCGACAGGATGTCCGCCACGTGCAGGTTGTTGGTGATGACGCGCAGGCCGCGATGGCGCAGCAGGGCGCGCGCGATGGCCTCGGTGGTGGTGCCGATGTTCAGGATCAGCGAACAGCCGTCCGGCACCGCCCGCGCCACCGCTTCGGCAATGCGCTGCTTGCCGGCGGCGTGCAGCCCTTGGCGCTTGCGGTAGGCAATGTTCTCGATGGTGGACGCTTCGATGCGCACGCCGCCGTGAAAGCGCGACAGCATGCCCGCTTCGGAAAGGATGTTCACGTCGCGCCGCACGGTTTGCAGCGTGACGTCAAAACGTTTGGCAAGCTCTTCGATCGTGGCCGAGCCTTGGGCTCGCACCATTTCGACCAAGGCGCTTTGTCGTGGATTCAGTGTCATGTTCGCATGATAAAACAACAAAAGCGAAAAATAATGCCGCAGTGCAAGATTGTTTTTTGTTCGCTTCTTGGGTAAAACGCACAAAAAACGAAAGCCGTGTGAAAGAGTATGCTCATCCTGTTGCGCCACCGCGCGCAATGGCTGGGACGCTGTACCGAATACCGAAGTCCGTTGAAAAAACAGGGACGTATAAGTAGGTAGAGGAGACACCATGCAGCTGACCTTGGACAGGATCGCCTTGCGGGCCGGCTCGCAAACGCACCTGACTCCCATGAGCCTGGCGCCCGTGCCCGGCGCCATGACGGTGTTGCTGGGGGTCACCCTGGCAGGCAAGACCTCGTTAATGCGCATCATGGCCGGGCTGGACCGGCCCACCGAAGGCCGCGTGCTGGTCGATGGCGCCGACGTTACCGGCGTCCCGGTGCGCCAGCGCAACGTGGCGATGGTCTACCAGCAGTTCATCAATTACCCGTCCATGTCGGTCTACGACAACATTGCCTCGCCTTTGAAGCTGCGCGGCGAAAAGGACATCGGCGAAAAAGTCCGCGCCATGGCGGCGCGGCTGCATATTGACCATCTGCTGGCCCGCTATCCCTCCGAACTGTCCGGGGGGCAGCAGCAGCGCGTGGCTCTGGCCCGGGCGCTGGTCAAGGACGCGCCGCTGATCCTGCTGGACGAACCGCTGGTCAACCTGGACTACAAGCTGCGCGAGGAATTGCGCGACGAGCTTTCGGAATTGTTCGCGGAAGGGCGCTCCACGGTCGTCTACGCCACCACCGAACCCGGCGAAGCCCTGTTGCTGGGCGGCCACACCGCCGTGCTGGACGCGGGCGAACTGTTGCAATACGGCCCCACCGCCCAGGTCTTTCACCGCCCCAATTCCATCCGCGTGGCGCGCGCGTTCAGCGACCCGCCCATGAATCTGTTCCCCGCGCGGCGCACCGACGCCGGCTTCGTGCTGCAAGGCCAGCTGGCCGTAGACCGCGCGCTGCCGGGCAACGCGGGCGCGGACATCACGGCGGGGCTGCGCGCGGGGGCCCTGGACGTGGAACCGCGCCCGGGCCACATCGGTCTGCCCGGCGTGGTGAAGCTGGCTGAAATTTCCGGGTCGGACACCTACGTGCACGCCAGCACGGCTGCGGGCGACGTGGTCGCGCAGCTACCCGGCGTGCACCGCTACACGCTGGACGAACGCGTGCAACTGTACTTCGACCCGGCCCAAACCTATGCCTTTGACGCCGGCGGCGCCTTGCTGGCCGCGCCGCGCCAACCCGCCGGCGCGGGGGAGGCGGCCTGATGGCGCAGATCGAGCTGGACCTTTCCCATTCCTATGTGGCCAACCCCAAGGCCGACGAGGACTACGCGCTGTTGCCGCTGACGTTCACCTTTCGCGATGGCGGGGCCTATGCCTTGCTGGGGCCGTCGGGCTGCGGCAAGACCACGCTGCTGAACTGCGTGTCGGGCTTGCTGCGGCCCTCGCACGGGCGCATTTTGTTTGACGGCCAGGACGTTACGGCCAAGAGCCCGCAGGCACGCAACATCGCCCAGGTATTCCAGTTTCCGGTGGTCTACGACACGATGACGGTGGCGGACAACCTGGCGTTTCCGCTGCGCAATCGGGGCGTGCCGCCCGAGCGCATCCGCGAACGCGTGGGCCGCATCGCCGAAATGCTGGAGATGTCGCATGTGCTGGACCGCCGCGCCAGCGGCCTCACGGCCGATGCCAAGCAGAAGATCTCGCTAGGGCGCGGGCTGGTGCGCAGCGACGTCTCGGCCATTCTGTTCGACGAACCCTTGACGGTGATTGACCCCCAGCTGAAGTGGGAGCTGCGGCGCAAGCTCAAGGAAATTCATCACGAATTCAAGCTGACGCTGATCTACGTGACGCACGACCAGACCGAGGCGCTGACCTTTGCCGACCAGGTGATGGTGATGGCGCGCGGGCGCGCCGTGCAGGTCGGCAGCGCCGACGATCTGTTCCAGCGACCGGCGCACACCTTTGTCGGGCACTTCATCGGTTCGCCGGGCATGAACTTCCTGCCCGCGCAATGGCGCGATGACGCGCTGTGGGTCGGCAACACGCGCGTGCCCGGCGCCGCGCCGCAGCTTGCGACAAAGCTGGCGGGCACGGGCGCCATCAAGCTGGGCGTGCGGCCCGAATACCTGCGCCTGACCGACGCGACCGCGCCGGGCGCCGTGGCGATGCGCGTCGACCGCGTGCAGGACGTGGGCACCTACACCTTGCTGGTGGCCGATTTTGAAGGCACGCCCGTGCGCGCCCGCCTGGGCAGCAACATCGTGCCGGTGGCCGCCGGCGGCACCGTCTGGCTGTCGGTGTTGAACCCGCACACCTGCTTTTATCGCGACGAGGTGCTGATCCCATGAAGCCTATCGATCACCGGGCCTGGTTCCTGGTTCTGCCCGTGGTGCTGTGCGTGGCGTTCTCGGCCATCCTGCCGCTGATGACCATCGTCAATTACTCGGTGCAGGACATCATTTCGCCCGAACGGCGCGTGTTCGTCGGCACCGAATGGTTTGCCGCCGTGCTGCAAGACGAAGAGCTGCACGGCGCCTTGTTCCGCCAGATCGGGTTTTCGCTGGCGGTGCTGGCCATTGAAATTCCGTTGGGCATTTTGCTGGCGCTGTCGATGCCGGCCGGCGGCTGGCGCGCGGCGGCCGTGCTGGTCATCATTGCGCTGTCGCTGCTGATCCCATGGAACGTCGTGGGCACCATCTGGCAGGTGTTCGGCCGCACCGACATCGGGCTGCTGGGCGCGACGCTGTCCTGGCTGGGGGTGGACTACAACTACACCGGCAACGACGTGGACGCCTGGGTGACGGTGCTGGTGATGGACGTGTGGCACTGGACGCCGCTGGTGGCGCTGCTGTGCTACGCGGGCCTGCGCGCCATTCCCGATGCCTACTACCAGGCCGCGCGCATCGACGGCGCGTCGCGGCTGGCGGTGTTTCGCTACATCCAGCTGCCCAAGATGCGCGGCGTGCTGATGATTGCCGTGCTGCTGCGCTTCATGGACAGCTTCATGATCTACACCGAACCCTTCGTGCTGACGGGCGGCGGGCCCGGCAACGCCACGACGTTCCTGTCGCAATACCTGACGCAAAAGGCCGTGGGCCAGTTCGACCTGGGGCCCGCCGCGGCGTTCTCGATCATCTACTTTTTGATCATCCTGCTGCTGTGCTTCGTCCTCTACAACTGGATGCAGCGCGCGGGCACGGCCGGCGGCCTGGACGAGGAGCATCCCCATGCGTGACCAATCCACCTGGTGGCGTTCCGCCTTCCTGCTGCTTTACCTGGTGTTCGCCATCCTGCCGCTGTATTGGATGCTGAACATGTCGTTCAAGACCAATACCGAAATCGTCAGCACGCTGACGCTGTGGCCGCGTGACTTCACGTTCGAGCATTACCGCACCATCTTCACGGACCGTGCCTGGTATTCGGGCTACATCAATTCTTTGATCTACGTCGTCATCAACACGGTGATTTCGTTGGCCGTGGCGCTGCCCGCCGCCTATGCGTTTTCGCGCTATCGCTTCATCGGCGACAAGCACGTGTTCTTCTGGCTGCTGACCAACCGCATGACGCCGCCCGCCGTGTTCCTGTTGCCGTTCTTTCAGCTGTACAGCTCGTTCGGCCTGATGGACACGCACCTGGCCGTGGCGCTGGCGCACCTGGTGTTCAACGTGCCGCTGGCGGTCTGGATTCTGGAAGGCTTCATGTCCGGCGTGCCGCGCGAAATCGACGAAACCGCGTATGTGGACGGCTATTCCTTTCCGCGTTTTTTCCTGACGATCTTCCTGCCGCTGATCAAGTCCGGCGTGGGCGTGGCGGCGTTTTTCTGCTTTATGTTCAGCTGGGTGGAATTGCTGTTGGCCCGCACGCTGACCTCGGTCAACGCCAAGCCCATCGTGGCCACCATGACGCGCACCGTGTCGGCCTCGGGCATGGACTGGGGCGTGCTGGCGGCAGCCGGCGTGTTGACCATCGTGCCGGGGGGCATCGTCATCTGGTTCGTGCGCCACTACATCGCGAAGGGCTTCGCGATGGGCCGCGTGTAGAAAAGGGGCCGCCATGTTCAGCTGGATGGTTTGGACCACCCCCGTCGCCGTGTTCTTTTCCTGCATCGTGCTGATGCTGGTGGGCATGACGGTGTGGGAATTGAAATCGCCCACGGTCGAACGCAAGGGCTTCCTGCCGCTGCGCACCACACGTGGTGACAGGCTGTTTATCGGGCTGATGGCCGCGGCCTGGCTGAACCTGGCTTTCCTGGGGTTCGGGCAAAAGGCGGTGGAATGGTTTTCGCTGGATGAGCCGCCATCGGTGTGGATCAGCTTTGTGGCGTCCATGCTGTTGCTGGCATTCATCATGAGAAAGGGCTGAAGGGGCGCATCGACCCCTGCCGAATCGGGATGGAAGGTTTTGAAGGACTACGGGCCCGCATCTTCCCCGGCCAGAGGTCCGCAGCAGAACAGAAGGGGAAGCGTATTCGAGGAGACAGGTCATGAAATTGCGCATGCACGCCATGGCGGCCGCTATCGCCCTGATCGGAACATCAGGGGCTTGGGCCGGCGAGCCGGAAGCGAAGAAGTGGGTGGATTCCGAGTTCCAGCCTTCCACGCTGTCCAAAGACCAGCAGATGGCCGAAATGAAATGGTTCATGGACGCGGCGGCCAAGCTGCGTGCCAAGGGCGTCAACGAAATCAGCGTGGTGTCGGAAACCATCACCACGCACGAGTACGAATCCAAGACGCTGGCCAAGGCGTTCAGTGAAATCACCGGCATCAAGGTCAACCACGACCTGATCCAGGAGGGCGACGTTGTCGAAAAATTGCAGACGTCGATGCAGTCGGGCAAATCCATCTACGACGGCTGGATTTCGGATTCGGACCTGATCGGCACCCACTACCGCTACGGCGCCATCCTGCCGCTGTCGGACTACATGGCCGGCGCGGGCAAGGAATGGACCAACCCCGACCTGGACATCAAGGACTTCATCGGCACCAAGTTCACCACCGCGCCCGACGGCAAGCTGTACCAATTGCCCGACCAACAGTTTGCCAACGTCTATTGGTTTCGCGCCGACTGGTTCGCCCGGCAGGACTTGAAGGACAAGTTCAAGGCCAAGTATGGCTACGACCTGGGCGTGCCCACCAACTGGTCGGCCTACGAAGACATTGCCGATTTCTTCTCGAACGACGTCAAGGAAATCGACGGCAAGAAGGTCTATGGGCACATGGACTACGGCAAGAAAGACCCGTCGCTGGGTTGGCGCTTTACCGATGCGTGGTTATCGATGGCGGGCGCGGCCGACAAGGGCCTGCCCAACGGCATGCCGGTGGACGAATGGGGCATCCGCGTGGCCGACGACAAGTGCACGCCGGTGGGCGCATCGGTCTCGCGGGGCGGCGCCACCAACAGCCCGGCCGCCGTCTACGCGCTGACCAAGTACATCGACTGGATGAAAAAGTACGCGCCGCAGCAAGCCATGGGCATGACGTTTTCAGAGTCCGGCCCGGTGCCCGCCCAGGGCCAGATCGCCCAGCAGATCTTCTGGTACACGGCCTTTACCGCCGACATGACCAAGAAGGGGTTGCCGGTCGTGAACGAGGACGGCACGCCGAAGTGGCGCATGGCGCCGTCGCCCTATGGCCCGTACTGGAAGGATGGCATGCAGAACGGCTATCAGGACGTGGGCTCGTGGACGTTCTTCAAGTCCACCAACCCCGACAAGATGGCCGCGGCCTGGCTGTACGCGCAGTTCGTCACGTCGAAATCGGTGTCCTTGAAGAAATCCATCACGGGCCTGACCTTCATCCGCGACAGCGACATCCACAGCGAGTTCTTCACCAAGAACGCGCCCAACTACGGCGGGCTGATCGAGTTCTATCGCAGCCCGGCACGCGTGGCATGGACGCCCACCGGCAACAACGTGCCCGACTACCCCAAGCTGGCGCAGTTGTGGTGGAAGAACGTGGCCACGGCGGTCACCGGCGAAAAAACGCCGCAGGCCGCCATGGACAACCTGGCCAACGAGATGGATCAGGTGATGGCGCGCCTGGAGCGGGCAGGCATGGCGCAATGCGCGCCCAAGCTGAACGCCAAGAGCGACCCATCCAAGTGGCTGTCGGACCAGCATGCACCGTGGAAAAAGCTGGCCAACGAAAAGCCCAAGGGCGAAACGATCCCGTATGAAAAGCTGCTGGCGGCCTGGAAGGAGGGCAAGGTCCGGTAAGGGCAGGACGGCGCAGGCAGTGCAGGCAATGCAGGCACTGAGGGCATTGAAGGCAGCAACCTAGGCCCACGCCGCCGATCCCGCCACCGCAAGCATCGTCCACGGATGGCCGTAGCTGTCATCCGTGGACGATGTTGCTTGAGCGGATGGGCAGTTGCAAAGCGGCCTGCAAACCCGCCCGCGCTGCGTCCAGGGGCCGCCGTTGTCCCTGCACCATCGCCCCGGCGTCGGCCATCCAAGGATGTGCAAACGCCACTACGTCGGCGCCTCGGTCATAGGCCTCTTGCGCCGCGTTTGCGCAGGCTTGCAGGCAGGCGGGCATATCGCCGGCCTGGAACAACGCCCACGCGTCCGGTACCAGGTGCACGGCCACCGTTGCCCCGCTGGCCTTGGCATGGTGTTCGAACAGCATCCGGTTGGCGTCCACGGCGGAGGGCGCCGCGCAAAGCACGACGATACATCCGCCCGCGTGGGTGGCCGCCATGGCCAGCGCCACGTCGGCGCGGATCACCGGCACGGGAAATTGGGCCATCTGGTCAATCACGGGGCCCAGCGTGGCGCAGGTCACGATGACGGCGTCCGCATCGATGGCCAGGCTTTGTACGGCGTCATTGATGCGATCGTGCAACGCGTCATCCGTCGTCGGTCCTTGGTCTATGGCTTGCCGAAAGTCCGGGCGCACGTCGTGGCGCAGCTGCGCGGCATTCACGCCCGCCTGGGCGGCCGCATGCTCAAATACGGCCCGGTTGCCATCAATGGTGTGCAAGAACGAAATACGCATTTGAAGCCATCCTGATATTCATGGTGTGCGCGCATTGTTCTGCCTTACCGCCGCGGTAACAAGGCAAGTCCGAATACCGGTATTGCCTGTACCCGGCTTTTTTCTCCATACCTTTTCGACCATGTTTCGGGCGGGACCGGCGATCTGCCAGGAAGCGCCGGGTTTCGACCGTCGGCAATTCCATCAAGACTGGAATGCCAGCGTGGCGGCGTGCTTCAAGGCGCGGCAGTGAGCCTCGCGCTGATTGATGGGCGGATTGGTGCGCGAATTTCTGCGCGTATTTATGCGCGGATGAAGCGCGGATGATGCGCGGATGAAGCGTGGATGAAGCGTGGATGATGCGTGGATGATGCGTGGATTGATGCGCGGCCCACACCGGCTTATTCCATCACCAGCGAACGGTGCGCGCACACGCCCGCCATCACCCCCGATGCACTGGCAAGCGTGGCGTTGCTCATGGGGATGGCAGCGTCGCCCGCGGCAAAGACACCTTCCACGCTGGTTTGCCGCAGATCGTCCGCACGAATCAACGGGCCCAGCGGGCCGTCGGTAAACGCACATCCCAGTTGCGCGGCCAGTGGGCTGGCCATGTGCGTCTTGCTGGCGACGAACAGGGCGTGGATGGCCATGCGCCGGCCGTCGGCCAGCCTCACGGCGTCCAGGCAGGGTGACGCGCCCATCAATTCGACGATGGGGCTGCGTTCGATGCGCACGCCGCGCTTGGCTATCAAGGCGGCCTGTTCTGCGTCCGGTTCAAACTGGCCTTGCGTGAAGTACGTGGTGGGGCCCCAGTCGGGCAGCAGCACGGCCTGATGCGCCGACATGGGATGCGCTGCCATCACGCCCAACGGCCGGCCGGCCGTTTCATAGCCGTGGCAATAAGGGCAATGCAGCACTGTCTGCCCCCAGCGTTCTTGCAAGCCGGGCACGGCGGGCAATTCGTCGCGCAAGCCGGTGGCCAGAAGCAGGCGCTTGGCCCGCAGCTGCTGACCATCCGCCATTCGAACTTCAAAGCGACCAAATTCGCCGCTGGCGTTGACCGCGTCACCGTCCAAAAAACTTACGCTGGGATATCGCGCCAGCTGTTCGCGGGCTAGTTGCACGATGTCGTGCGGGGCCCTGCCGTCCTGGCCCAGAAAGCCGTGGGAATGCGCGGCGAAACGGTTGCGGGGCTGGCCGCCGTCGATCAGCAGAATGCGTCTTCTGGCGCGTGCCAATTGCATGGCGGCGGACAGGCCGGCAAAGCTGCCGCCCACGATGATGACGTCGTAATTCATCGGCTGGTTCCTTATCGTTGGCTATCAAGATACTTCGTAAGTTGCATGATAATGCGGCAATTGGTTTTCACGCAATCTGAAATGTTCTTTGATGCCGAATTCACGGACCGTGCGGTCCACGCAGGCGCCAGCGCACGGTGTATTCTCGATTCCGTGCCGCGTCCCAACCCCGCGCGGTGCGAAAAAAAGAAGGTGCTCGGCGCCCATCAGGCGCCCGCGTGCCATCGCCACCCCCGGAGACAAAACATGTTGTTGAACGAAGAGCAGCTCAGTATTCAGGATATGGCGCGCCGCTTTGCGCAAGAACGCCTGGCGCCCAATGCCGAGCGCTGGGACCGCGATCACCACTATCCCGCCGATGCCATCCAGGAAATGGCGCAGCTGGGATTCTTCGGCATGCTGGTGCCGGAAGACTGGGACGGCAACGCCAGCGGCTACGTGTCCTATGCGGTGGCGCTGGAAGAAATCGCGGCGGGCAGCGGCGCGTGTTCCACCATCATGAGCGTGCACAATTCCGTGGCGTGCATGCCCATTCTTAAGTTCGGCACCGATGCGCAGAAGGACCAGTTCCTGCGCCCGTTGGCAAGCGGCGAACACATCGGCGGCTTTGCGCTGACCGAGCCGCAAGCCGGATCAGACGCCAGCAGCCTGCGTACGCGCGCCCGCCGCGATGGCGACGACTACATCCTGAACGGCGCCAAGCAATTCATCACGTCGGGCAAAAGCGGGCAGACGGTGATCGTGTTCGCGGTGACGGATCCGGAGGCGGGCAAGCGCGGCATATCCGCGTTCATCGTGCCCACCGATACGCCGGGATATCAGGTGCTGCGCGTGGAAGACAAACTGGGCCAGCATGCGTCGGACACCTGCCACGTCGCGTTTGAAGACATGCGCATTCCGGCCGCGTACCGCCTGGGCGCGGAAGGCGAGGGCTACAAGATCGCGCTGGCCAATCTGGAAGGCGGCCGCATCGGCATTGCATCGCAGTCAGTGGGCATGGCGCGCGCCGCGTTCGAATGCGCGCGCGATTACGCACGCGAGCGCCAGGCCTTCGGCAAACCGATTTTCGAACATCAGGCGGTGTCGTTCCGGCTGGCGGACATGGCGACGCAACTGCACGTGGCGCGCCAGATGGTGTTGCACGCGGCGGCGCTGCGCGAAGCCGGCAGGCCCGCGCTGATGGAAGCGTCGATGGCGAAATTGTTTGCGTCGGAGATGGCCGAAAAAGTATGTTCGGCGGCCATTCAAACGCTGGGCGGATACGGCTATCTGAAGGACTTTCCGGTGGAGCGCATCTACCGCGATGTGCGCGTCTGCCAGATCTACGAAGGCACCAGCGACATCCAGCGTCTGGTGATCGCGCGCGGTCTGTAGGGTAGACGGGCGCGCATGGGTGGTGCCAACGCGGCCAGCCGCGTCCGGCAAAAGCTGCCAAGACACTGGCAAAAGCCGCCAAGACGCCGGCAGGACACCGTCAAGACGACGTCAAGACGACGTCAAGACACCATTAAGCGGCGCTGCCGGCTGCGCCGCGCTGCGCTTGCAATCGGGCCAGTTCCGCTTCCCAGTACGCCAGGTGTTCCTTCCATTCGGGCTGCCCCAACGCGTGCAGCGCGTCCAGAATGTGGCGGGCGGGGTCTGGCTGGCCCAGCAGCAAATAGGCTTTGATCAGGTTATTGCCCACCTGGGGACCGTGCAGGGCGGCATGAAAGTGCGGGGCGGCCAGTTGCAGAATATCGGGGATGCGCCCCGCATTGCCCAGGTCGCCCGTCATCTGCATGAGCAGGTCGCCGGGCACCGGGTCGCCGGCTTGCGACAAGGCTTGGCGATACAGCGCCAGGGCGCCTGCATAGTTGTGCGCGCCCAATTCACCGCGCGCCAGCCACAAGCGCGCGCGCCAACTGCCGGGCAGTGCCGCAACCCGCTGCATGGCGCCTACACCGGCCGCGTCGCCGCCCACGTCGCGATGAATGGCTTCGTACCAGCCCAGGCCGTTGTCCTGGTTGGGGTCCCGTTGCAGCGCGCGCCACAAGGTGTCCAGCGTCTTATCGTCGTCGCCACGTTCGGCGTGCACCTTCGCCAGGTTGGTCAGCACGATGCCGGTTTCGCCGTGCCGCGCGCAGAAGTCAGTCAACGCGCGCTCACTGTCGTCCAGCCGGCCTTGCTTCAGGTAGACGATGGCTTGCAACACGACGGCGCGCTCAACGTTCTGGTCCAACTGCACCAGCCGTTCGGCGGGGCCGACCATGTCGTCGATGAAGTCGTCGTTCAGGGATTGGATGATCAACGCCGCCAACGCGTCGGCATCGTTCCAGCGCTGTTCGATGGCGCCGGGCAGTACGTTGTCACGCCATTGATCGCGCGTGATCAGCACTTCCTGCCCGGTGGCGTCAAAGGCGCGGATCAAGTGGGAAGGGTCGGCGGGGGTGTTGTCGGAAGGGGGCGTGGAATTCATGTCGATAGGCTCGGTCATGCGGGTTCATGCACGCGCGCAGGCAGTCATGCGCGCGCGGCGGCGCGGCGGCGCCGGCGCGCCCAAAGCGTGTAGATCACAAGGTTGCCAACGATCAGCACGGCCGCCAGCCCCATCTGCGTTTCACGCGTGATGCCTTCTGGGTAGATGACGCCAAGCAGGTAGTGTTCGATGAAGCCGCCCGCGTAGCCTTCCTGCCCGGCTTGCTGGCGCAGCGACACCTCCAGCGGTGTCAACGGGCAGATCAGCCCCATGCCGACCACCACCGCGCCCCAGGCCAGGGCGGGCAGGTGCCGGTAGGCCATGCGCGGCCGCCATAAGGCCAGCAGGCCGCCAAACACCACGAAGGCGACAAAAAGCCCGTGCACGACAAGGACCAGGTCGGCCAGGATGCGGTAGATCATTGACAGGTGCCGATGGGAATAAAAGGTGTGAGCGGGCTCAGGTTTTCAAGTCGCGCAGCAGCTTGGTCAGTTCGGGCGCCGTCATCAGCGACACGTTCTGCGCCTTGGCGTAGGCCCAGGCGTTGTCCGACACGTCGCCCAAGGCGATGTAGATGGCTTCACGCGCACCGCGCTTTTCACGCGCGGCTTGCAGTTCGCGCAGCGGTTCGACGCCCACGCGTGCGGCCTTCCAGCGCTTGGCGCTGACAATGGCCACGTGGCCGTCCTTGCTTAGCGCAAAGTCCGCACCCGGCGTTTGCAGGCGCTGGACCTCGCAACCGTCGCGCTTGAACCCGGCTTCAACGGTGTTGGCAAAGTCGGCCCAGGTCATGGCGGCCGCGGCTTCGGCTACGGCCTGCACACGCGTGCCCGACGGCGCGCGCAATTGCTTGTAAGCGGCCATGATGGCGATCACCGCGAATGGCACCGCCGCAAAGACGCCCATCGCGGCATATTCCAGCGGCAAGGCCGCAAAGCCACCCGCGCTTAACACCACCGCCACCCCCGCGCTCATCCACCACGGCGAACGCAGCAGAACGGCGAAGATGGAGTTCTGGGACATCTTGAATTTCATGAGGGCTCGCGGTGTTGCGGGGGTAGGGGAAAGGGCGCGGCTCAGGCGTCCGGCGCGGGGGCTTGCGGGGCGCGCACCACGATGCGGATGTCGCCAATGGTGACGATCTGGCCGCCACGAATCTTCGCGGTCTTGCGCGTTTCAACCACGCCGCCCACGCTGACGTGGCCGTCGGCCACCATCATCTTGCCCGCGCCGCCGCTGTCGCAAACGCCGGTGGCTTTCAAGAGCTGGTTGATTTCAATATAGGGGCTGCCTTCGGCAAGCGTGAATTCGATCAAGGGCATGGATTGCGCGTATCAGGAAGTAGGGCGATTCAGAGCGGTCCGCCCGCCGGAGGCGTGTCGGCGGCTGGCGTACGGGCAGC
>NZ_JBLVOL010000083.1:25397-35368 GCF_053543755.1 Achromobacter semiaridum
GTATGGGCGGCCGGCGTCCCGGCGGCCGGCGTCCCGGCGCCCGGCGCACCGGCTGCGGGTGTAGACGACGCGTGGGGCGGGGCAGGCGCTTCAGTAGCGTCCGGCGCGTCGGTGGGCTCGACGACCGTAGGCGCAGCGGGGCGGGGGTGTTCGGCGCGCGCCATCCAGGCGATCAGCGACGAACGCATGGCTTCTTCCACGGACATATCGATGGGCTGCACCCAATCTTGCGGCACAAACACCGTGTAGCCGCCGATCATGTAGCCCATCGGCAAATAAACGGCTACGCGGTCACCTTGCGTAAACCCTTCGGGCAGGCCTTCCATGCTGCGGCGGGTCACCAGACCCACTAATTCCAGTTGTTGCCCCGGCAAGCGCAAAATCACCACCTGTTGCGCGGTGTTCTTGGAGCTGGGCGAAAAATAATCGGCAAAGCTCTTTAGCGACGAATAAATGCTCTTGACCACCGGCAGGTTGGTGAAGGGCATTTCCACCACGGTCAAGAACCGCTGCACGCGCTGCTTGGACACCAGATAGCCGATCGCCAGAATCCCCAGGATGCCCAGGGCCAAACCCATGCCCGGCACATAAAAGCCGCCGATGAAGGGGCGCAGGAACGTCAGCGCCACGGCTTCGGTCCAGGCCAGGAAGATGTACAGCAGGTAGATGGTCAGGGCCAGCGGCAGAACGGTGATCAGGCCACGGAAGAAGTATTTGTAGAGACGAGTCATAGGCAGAAACTAAAGAATTGGGGTCGGACAAGGCCAGCGGCGCGGGTCAGAGGGCCGCCAGCATAGCAGCCGCCGACGCATACGCCCGTAACAAACCGCGTGCCCGCCGGGGCGAAGCAGGCCAGCACCGCACCAGTCACGCCGCGCCGGTATTCACTACTGGAATTCACCGCGCCGCACGGCTAGCGGTCCACGGGCAGATACAAGGTTTCCTTGATTTCTTCCATGACGACGTAGCTGCGCGATTCGGCCGACGCCGGCAGGCGTTTCAGGATCTCGCCCAGCAGACGGCGGTACTCGTTCATTTCCGTCAGCCGCGCCTTGACCAGGTAATCGAAATCGCCGGACACCAGATGGCATTCCATCACTTCCGGCACGTACAGCAGTTCTTTCTTGACCTTGTCGAACACGTCGCCCGACTTGGCCGACAGCTTGATTTCCAGGAAGACCAGCAGGTTCTTGCCCAGCGCCGCCGGATTGACGCGCGCATGGTAACCCGTGATGACGCCTTCGCGCTCCATCCGTTTTACCCGGTCTGAACAGGGCGTGGCCGACAGGCTGACCCGCTCGGCCAGATCCGTGACGGAAATGCGGCCTTCGCGTTGCAGGATTTCCAGGATTTTCAGGTCAATTCTATCGAGCTCGCGCATTTCACTTTTGGCGGTCAAAAAAGAGGGGGCGCCCGAGAAAAAGCTCTGTCAAAGCAAAATAATCAGTGCTTTTCACTGCGAGGAGGCTCATAGACTACCGAAATTACTGAGCAAATCCAAATACGGAAAGAATCATGCATGTGATCGTCCTAGGCAGTGGCGTAATCGGCACCACCACCGCGTATTACCTGGCCCGTCAGGGCGCCCGGGTAACGGTCCTGGACCGTCAGCCCGCCGCCGCCCAGGAAACCAGCTACGCCAACGCCGGCCAGGTGTCACCGGGCTATTCCACGCCCTGGGCGGCGCCCGGCATTCCGCTGAAAGCCATCAAGTGGCTGTTCAAGAAGCATGCGCCGCTGGCCATCCGCCTGGACGGCAGCCTGTATCAGCTGAAGTGGATGGCGGCCATGCTGGCCAACTGTTCGGCCGACCGCTATTCCGTCAACAAAGAGCGCATGCTGCGCCTGGCCGAATACAGCCGCGACTGCCTGCGCGAATTGCGCGCGTCCACCGGCATCCATTACGAAGAGCGCACCCGTGGCACGTTGCAGCTGTTCCGCACCGACGCCCAGCTGGAAGCCGCCCGCCGCGACATCGCCGTGCTGGAAGAAGTGGGCGTGCCCTACGAACTGCTGGACCGCAATCGCCTGGTCACGGCCGAGCCCGCCCTGGCGCGTTCGATCCATAAATTGGCCGGCGGCTTGCGTCTGCCCAACGACGAAACCGGGGACTGCCGCCTGTTCACCACGCGCCTGGCCGACATGGCCGCGGCGCTGGGCGTGGACTTTCGCTACAACCAGACCGTTTCCGGCCTGAACGTGGCGGGCGGCCAGATTACCGGCGTGCGCGTGGGCAACGACGTGCTGACGGCCGACCGCTACGTGGCCGCCTTCGGCAGCTACACACGCGGCGTGCTTGAACCGCTGGGCCTGGACCTTCCGGTCTACCCGGTCAAGGGCTATTCGCTGACCATTCCCATGAAGGACGACGCCGCCGCGCCGGTGTCCACCATTCTGGACGAAACCTACAAGATCGCCGTGACCCGTTTCGACGACCGCATCCGTGTGGGCGGCATGGCGGAATTGTCCGGCTTTGACCTGCGCCTGAAAGACGCGCGCCGCAAGACGCTGGAGTTGGTCGTCAACGACCTGTTCCCCGACAGCGGCCATGTGGCGCAGGCGGAATTCTGGACGGGCTTGCGCCCGATGACGCCGGACAGCACCCCCATCGTCGGGCCGACGCGCTACAGCAACCTGTTCCTGAACACCGGCCACGGCACGCTGGGCTGGACCATGGCTTGCGGCTCCGGCAAGCTGGTGGCCGACCAGGTCATGGGCCAGCGGCCCGCCATCAGCACCGACGGGCTGGGCCTGTCGCGCTACGAGCGCGGCGCGTCGTCCAACCCGTCGTTGGTGTTGGGCGGCAAGGGCGCCTGAGCGCCGCTCGGCCCAGGCGAACAGGCGGTCGCGGGAATCGTCGGGCGGGCGCGCGGTGATGTGGTCATGCGGCGTGACCAATTTGGCATTCTGCTTTTTTGATGCGCGCCGGCTTATGCCAAAATCGCCGCATGACTCATTTCCTGCATACCGCCGATTGGCAGATCGGCCGTCAATACGGCCAGTTTGAAACCGACGACGCCGCCTTGCTGGCCGAAGCGCGTTTCGACGTGGTGCAGCGCATCGCCGCGCTGGGCACCGAACGCGGCGTGGATGCCGTGCTGGTCGCGGGCGACGTCTTCGATACGCAAGGCGTTTCCGACCGCACCATCCGCCGCCTGTTTGCCGCCATGGCGGCCTATGCCGGCCCCTGGGTCATGATCGCCGGCAACCACGACGCGGCCTTGGCCGACAGCGTCTGGAGCCGCGCGGCGCAACTGGACTGCATCCCCGCGAACGTGCATGTACCCACGCAAATCGGCGTGGTTGATCTGCCCGACATCAATGTGGCCGTGCTGGCCGCGCCGCTGACCCAGCGCCATACCTACGACGACGTCACCCAGGCGTTCGATTCACTGGATACCGAGCCGGGGCGCGTGCGTGTGGGCTTGGCGCATGGCAGCGTCGCGGGCCGCTTGCCCGACACCATCGACGCCACCAACCCAATCGCACCCGACCGCGCCGCGCGCGCCCGACTCGACTACCTGGCCCTGGGCGACTGGCACGGTTGCCTGGCTATCGACGCTCGCACCTGGTATGCCGGCACGCCCGAACAAGACCGCTTCCGCAACAACGAGCCCGGCTACGTGCTGGACGTGCGCATCGATGCAGCGGGCGCCACCCCCGTGGTCGAACGCGTGGCCATCGGCAAATACCGCTGGTCGGCGTGGGTCGAGACCATCAGCGTGCCGTCCGACGCGCGGGCGCTGGCTGAAAAACTGTCCGCCTTGCGCGCTGAAGACGTGCTTCGGCTGGATGTACTTGGGCACGTCAACATGGAAACCTGGGACGCACTGCAACGCGCCATGGATCGGGCGGCTGCCCAGGTGCGCGCGCTGCTGCCCGACCTGTCCGGCTTGCGGCTGGAGCCAGATCAGGCCGATCTGGCCGAGCTTGGCGCAAGCGGCTACGTGGGCGAAGTGGCCGCGCAGCTACAGGCCTTGCAGGCGGACGGCGAACAAGCCGCCATCGCTGCCGAGGCCCTGCGGCTACTACTTAGATTTCAACGTGAAAGCGCGACGGGGGCTGCCAAATGAAGCTGTCCCGTATCGCGCTGGAAGAATTTCGCAAGTTCCGCCAGCCCCTGGTTCTGGATGGCCTGCAAGACGGCTTGAACCTGTTCGTGGGCGCAAACGAGGCCGGCAAAAGCACGGTGGCGGCGGCCATTCGGGCCGCGTTCCTGGAACGCTACAGCACCAGCAAGGTTGCCGACCTGGCGCCGCATGGCGAGTCCGGCGCGCGGCCCAGTGTGGAACTGTCGTTCGCGCATGGCGGCCATCAGTACGTGCTGAAAAAACAGTTCCTGTCGCGGGCGCGTTGTGAATTGCTGATCGACGGCGGGGCCCAGCGCCTGGACGGCGAAGAAGCCGAAAACGCCTTGGCTTCCTTGCTGGGTTTCGAACTGCCGGGCAGGGGGCAAAGCAAGCCGGATCTGGCCGGCATCCCCGGCCTGCTGTGGATACAGCAAGGAGACGGCCACAACCTGCAAGCCGCCGCGTCTTACGCCGGCACGCATCTGCGCGACGCACTGACGCAACTGTCAGGCGAGCTGACGGCCACCGATGGCGACCGCCTGTTTGACCGCGTGTCGGCGGAACGCGCCGCCTTGCTGGATGCGCGCAACGGCCGCCCCAAGGGCATCTACAAAGAGGCCGAGGACGCCTTGGCGCGCGCCACGTCCGAGCGCGACGATTGCGCCCAGGCCATGGCTCAGCTGAATGCGGATGTCGACCGTCTGGCCAGCCTGCGCCGCGATCACGAACGCGCCCAGGCCACTGAACCCTGGAGGGACTTCGAAGCGCGTGCCGCTGATGCGCGCGCGCGGCTGGCCGCGGCGGCAAAACAGCGCGACGCCCTGGAAGGCCTGCGCCGCGAGCAGGCCCAGGCGGTGCAAACGTTGGCCTTGCTGCAAGACCAGGTGCGGCGCGACCAACAAGACGAGGCCGACTATCACGCACTGATCAAGGAGGCCCAGGGCGCGCGTGCCCGTGTCGATGCCGCCCAGGCGCCGCTTGCGCGGGCGCAGCAGCAACAGCAGGCGCACGCCGCCGCGCTGGATGCAGCCCGCTTGCGCGTGACGGCGGTTCAGGCCGTGTCTGACCGGCACGACCTGGAACATCAGCTAGCCCAGTTGAACGCCGAAATTGAACGACTGGACGACGCGCTGCGTGCCGTAACCACCCTGATCGAACAAGGCTCGACACTGAAAACCGAGGCGTTGCGCATTGAGATTGCCGATGGCGATATCGATGCGCTGCGCAAAGCCGAACGTGAACTGGCCAACCTGCAACTGCGCCAGCAAGCAGTGGCCACGCGCTTGTCATACCAGCTGGAAGCCGGGCGTGAGGCAAGCATGGATGGCCGCGCGATAAGCGGTGCGGGGCAGGTGCTGCTGACGGCTGCCGCCGACATTGAGCTGCCCGGCGTGGGCAGTTTCCGTATCGAACCCGGGGGCCAGAATCTACCCACGCTTCAGCGTGAGCTTGGCGGGCTGCAATCTGCCTGGAATGGTTTGCTGGAACGCCTGGGCGTGGCAACGCTGGCCGATGCCGAACAGCGCCACGCGCGCTATACGGCGTTGCAGCGCGAGCTTGACGGCATGCGCAAAACGCTGGCCATCCACGCGCCCAAGGGGCTGGATGTATTGCGTGGGCAGCGTGACGAGGCCCTGGCCCGCCGTGTGGCGTTGCAAGAGCGGCTGGCCAAGTTGCCGGCGGTGGCGGACACCGGGCTGGATGATCTGCCTGCCGCGACCCAGGCGCAGCGCGAAGCCACGGCCGTTGCCGCGCAGGCGGATGCGTCGTTGGCGGCGGCGCAGCGCGCGCTGGACGCTGATCAGGCACGGGCGCAATTGCTGGAAGGGCAGGCGGCCGCGCGTGCCGCCGATATGCAGTCGGTCGAGCGCGCCGAACAGCGCCAGGCCCGTGCCGGGCGTCTGGCGGAAGCCCGCAGCACGCACGACGACCTGGACCGCCGGGTGCGCGAGGCACAGGCCGCCTTGGCGGACCACCGGCCCGAGCTGGCCGAGCAGGACGTGCAACGCTATGAAAAATCGGCGGCCATCGAACGCGAGGCGCAGCACAAGCGTCACGGCGACATCCTTCAATTGCAGGGCAAGCTGGATCAGGCGGGCGCGCAGGGGCTGGGCGAACGCCTGTTGGAAGCCACTGCCGCGTGCGAGCGGCTGGCGCGTCGGCGTGATGAACTGTCGCGCCGTGCCGCCGCGCTGGACCTGCTGCAAAAGCTGCTGACCGACAAGCGCGCCGCCGCCACCCAACGTTTGCAGGCGCCGCTGGCTCGCCGCCTGAATCACTACTTGGCGCTGCTGTTTCCGGACGCTGCGCTGCGCTTGGACGACGCGTTGCTGCCCACGGCGCTACGCCGAGACCAGAGCGAAGACCTGCTGGATGCGCTAAGTTTCGGCACGCGCGAGCAGCTGGGCATTCTGGCCAGATTCGCCTATGCGGACCTGCTGCGCGAAGCCGGGCGGCCCACCTTGCTGTTGCTGGATGACGCGCTGGTGCACACCGACGATGCCCGCCGCGACTTCATGAAGCGCGCCTTGTTCGATGCGGCCACGCGCCATCAGATCCTGATGTTCACCTGCCACGGCGACGCTTGGCGCGACATGGGGGTGGAGCAGCGGCGCATCGGTGCGTGAAGTCGGCGAGCCCGGAACCTGCATCGGTGCGGTATTGAGAGCGGCTGGCGTTGCGCGTCCCTATTGACGGCAAAAGCAACGGTCGGTAGCCTGCGCGAATGCCTGCTTCCAAGCCGTCCTTCGAAACCCTTGTCGGTGCCTCTGCCGTGGCGACTGCCGCTGCCGTCGCGCACGCCAGCATGCATTGGCGTAGGAAGCATGGGGCAGGCCGCGGATATTGCCGCGCGCGGTTTCCCGTATCGTCGCCGGCTGTCTCGTCGCTGGCTGCTTCGTCGCTGGGTGCTTCGTCGCTGGGTGCTTCGCCGTCGGCTGCTTCGTCGCTGGCTGTCTCGTCGCTGGCTGTCTCGTCGCTGGCTGTCTCGTCGCCGGCTGTTTCGTCGCCGGCTGTTTCGTCGCCGGCTGTTTCGTCGTCCGCTATTTCGTCGCCTGCTACTTCGGCGACCGCTTTTCCTCTCTTTTCTTCCGTCATTTCCCCCGTCGTTCCTCCTGTCATTTCGGGCGTCATTTCGGCTGTCATTTCGGCTGTCATTTCGGCTGTCATTTCGGCTGTCATTTCGCCGGTCGTCTCAGCGGTCGTTCGCGCGGTAGTTTCGCCGCCGGTATTCCCGCCTGCCTCGCCGCCCGTCGGCGTGGTCCGGGCCGCGAACCCGCCAGTCGTGGTCGTGTTCGGCTGATTGCCGATCCGCCATTCCCGGCTCCAGTCCTCAATCATCGTCAGTCCATCCGCGCGCTTGATGCGTGCGCGAGTCGAACGCGTGCGTCGCGTCTGATTCGCGCGCGGCCGATTCTGCCAAGCAGACGGCCGTAGCGATATCGATCGCGATCGTGAGAGGCGATGCCATGGCATCGCCGTCCACGCCATCGCCTTCGCCGTCGCACCGCCATCGCCAAAGCGATCCACGGAAGGACTGTCGGTCTGGAGCCTGTGCTTACCTTGACAGGTGCAACGATGCATTTAAATCGAAATACCTGGGCCGCATTCGGCTCAACAACCTTGTTCGTGCTGCTGTGGAGCGGCGGTGCGATCTTTGCCAAATGGGGCCTGTCGCACGCGTCGCCCTTTGCCTTTCTGCTGCTGCGCTTTGTGCTGGCCTTATCCGTGTTGGGGCTGGTGGCGTGGCGGCGCAGGCGATGGTTGCCCGCGCCGGGCACGCGCGCCGGCGTCGCGGTAACGGGCCTGCTGCTGATCGGCGTTTATTCCATCTGCTATCTGCTGGCGCTGGATCACGGCATCACGCCGGGGGTGCTGGCCACATTGCTGGGCGCGCAACCCATCCTGACCTTGGCGGTCATGGAGCGGCGCTTTGACAAGGCCCGCATCGCCGGGCTGCTGCTGGCCTTGGCGGGGCTGGTGATGGTGGTGTACCAGAGCATCGGCATGGCGCGCTTTTCAATGGCGGGCATGGGCTTCGCGTTCGCGGCGCTGGTCAGCATGACGGTGGGCGCGATGCTGCAAAAGCGCATCGATCAACCGCCGCTGGACGTCATGCCGTTGCAGTACGCGGTGAGCCTGGCTCTGTGCCTGCTGTTTGCCCCGTTTCAGCCGCTGACGGCGCAATGGAGCATCGGGCTGATTCTGCCGCTGCTGTGGATGGGCCTGGTGATATCGGTGGGCGCCACGCTACTGTTCTATCGCCTGATCCAGGCCGGCAACCTGGTCAACGTCACCAGCCTGTTCTACCTGGTGCCGGCGGGTACGGCGGCGCTGGACTACCTGGTGCTGGGCAACCGCCTGTCGACGTTAAGCCTGGCCGGCATGGGGGCAATTCTGTTGGGGCTGATGCTGGTGCTGCGGCATCCCGCCCCGGGCATCAAGCCAGCGCGACGCTAAGCGGGCGGGGGCGGGCAGGGCCGGAACCGACGGACCCCGCAACGGAATTTGCAGCGGCACCTGCCACCGTCCCCGCAACGGAATTTGCAGCGGCACCTGCCACCGTCCCCGCAACGGAATGCGAGGCCGATCCCGCAATAGACCCCAGAGCGCCATTGCCGCCCGCGCTGGCGACCCCCTCTGCCTCGTCCACGCCGCACCCCGCGTCCTGCCCGGCCCAGTACCCGCTGACCAACTGCGCGGGCCGCTCCTTGGCCACGACGCGGGCGCATACCGACCAGGCATCCAGTCGGACGCTCAGGCCCGCGTAAACCCCGTGGCCGTCGCCGGCCTGGATGACGCCGTCCGCGCGCACGCCTTCACCGGCGCGAATGGAGCCGTCGGCGCGGATGTCTCCCCCGGCGATCATGCCCCAGCCCGAGGCCAGGTGGTCGCCGCAGTGAATGGCGCCGCCCGCCTGAATGCCCGAGGTGGCGTTGATGGCGTGGTCGGCGCGGACATCGCCGCCCGCCTTGATGCCCTGACCGCATTGGATGGCGCCTTGGGCGCGCACGTCCTGGCCGGCATGCAGGTGGCCGGTGACGGCCAGATCCTGACCCGCGCAGATGTCCCATTTGGCGCGCACGTTGCCCCGGCACTCCAGGCGCGAGGCGGATTCGATGCCCCAGTCCGCGCTGATGTCGCCGCCCGCATGGATCTCGCCGCCGCATGCGATGTTGGCGGCGGCCGTGATGTTTTCGCCCGCCATGATGGTTTCTCCGGCACGGATGCCGCCGCCCGTGATGATGCTGCGCCCGGCGCGCACCACCGTGTCCACATTGATGCCCATGCGAATTTCCAGCGTGCCCGCGAAGACGATGGCATTGGCGTCAAGTGAGTCCAGCCGGAGCACGGCATCGGTCGGGCCAAACTGATCCAGCAGCCAGTTGGCGTCGCTGATGCGGCCATCGGCGACCAGGGCGTCAAGCACGACCTGGTAATCCCCCTGGCCGTTGTGATCGCGGATAAACCACTTGTAGCCGCCCGCGCAGGGGTTCTTGGCTTTGACGAATTTTTTGGTGAGTTGCATGGCGCTGGATGAAGATCAATGCGTGGCCAGGCCGCGTGCCACGAGGCAAGCGACGAAGATTCATGGGACGAGCGCTGCGCCCGGCCACGCGGCAGGGCGTACGCCGGCGCACGCCACGACATTGGCACGGATGTGCGTAAGCCGCCGGCGGCAGGCCGGAATCAAAAACGGGGGAAGCGGGAAAGCCGGAGGATCAGCCGGGCTTGGAGCGCGCGTAGGCGGAACGCGCGGCGACTTCCTGCGAGCTCAACAAAGTCGAGCGCAGGGCGCAGAGAACGCAGGCAGCGGGAGGGGGGGGAGAAAAATTGGATCGCACGGGGGCAGATGCTAACACCCGGGCATCGCTAGTCAAGTCGGGAAGCCGTCCCCAATTC
>NZ_JBLVOL010000083.1:35416-43796 GCF_053543755.1 Achromobacter semiaridum
GGCTTGCCTCGGGCCCCCATCAGTTCGTCGAAACGATATTGCGCTCCTTGGCGATGCGCTGGCGCAACTCCAGTTCACGCTTGATCTGGTCGGCGTATTGGGCAGGCGTATTGCCGTCCACCAACGAACCGCCATCGGCCAGGCGCTGGACGATCTTCGGGTCTTGCAGCGCCTTCACGGCCGCCGCGTGCACGCGCTCGACCACGGCCGGCGGCGTGCCGGCCGGGGCCACCAGCCCGTACCAGGCCATGTTGTCCATTTCCGGCAGGCCGCCTTCCTTGAACGTGGGCACATCAGGCAGCGTGGGCAGGCGCTTGGGCGCGGCCACGGCCAGGGCGCGCAGCTTGCCGGCCTGGATGTGCGGCATCGAAGACGGCAGGTTGTCGAACTGGGCATTGACCTGGCCGGCGATCACGTCGTTCAGCGCCGGACCCGAACCGCGATAGGGCACGTGCACCATGTCGGTCTTGGTCAGCGACTTGAACAGTTCGCCATCCAGGTGGCCGATGCCGCCCGCGCCGGATGACGCGTAGCTGTACTTGCCCGGGTTGGCCTTGAGCAGGGTGATGAATTCGGCCAGCGTCTTGGCGGGCACGGCCGGGTTCACCGTCAGCACGTTCGGCACGTTCACCAGGTTGGTGATCGGGGTGAAGTCCTTGAGCGGGTTGTAGGGGTTTTTCGGGTTGGTGGCCGGGTTGGTGGCCATGGTGCTGACGGTGGCTACGCCCAGCGTGTAACCGTCCGGCGCGGAACGCACCAGCGCGTCGGCGCCGATCGAGCCGCCGCCGCCGCCTCGGTTTTCCACGACGACAGCCTGGCCCAGTTCCCGGCCCAGCCCTTCGGCGACGATGCGCGCCACGATGTCGGTGGTGCCGCCGGCGGCGAAAGGCACGATCAGGCGGATGGGCTTGTTGGGGTAGGGGTCGGCGGCCAGGGCCGACGAACTAAAGCAGACGCCTGCGATGGCGGCGGCCAGGACGGCCTTGGCATGAGACAGCACGGTCAAGAGTCTTCTCCATATTGTTGTTCCGAGCCGACCGGCTTCATGGGCCGGCGTCGGTGAAGCGCGCCTTGCCCGGGTGCTGGCTTGGTCGACGCTTCGTGGGCGCAATTCCACACAGGAATCCCCCTACGGTCAACTCAGGATTCACCCTGTAGGCCGGGATAACTTTTTTTGGGCCGCTGGACGTTGCCGGAATATGCCGGCAGATCGGCGAAAATCCCAGGCCTGACAACGACATGAACGTTTTCCGGGCGATTTTCGATGCGCAATGATTGCGCAGTCATCGTGCCGTCATCAGCTGGGTAAATGCATAAAGTTCTGCATAACTTACAAGAATCTGATATTTTTCGGGGGAGATTCTTGGCCGGTCTTGCAAGAAAGCTATTGCGTTTGTTTCTGTCTGCGCCGTTCAATGGGGCGTTGGTTGATGTCCCCGCGGGGCAACGTGTAGTGCAGCGACGCACCGGGCCAGGGTTCCGTCCGTCTTTCAATCCCCGGTCTGTTTCGTCTTTCGCTGCCACGTGCTGGCGGGAGGGGGCCCGGACATTCTCGGAACGCCATGTCGCTGATCCTGATCCTCGCTCTGCCGTTTGCCGGCAGCCTGTGCGCCGCGCTGCTGCCTTCCAACGCCCGCAATGCCGAGGCGTGGCTGGCCGGCCTTATCGCGCTGGCCTGTGTGATCCTGATAGCCAGCCTTTACCCGGAAGTCGCCAACGGCGGCGTGGTCCGGGTCGACATGCCCTGGGCGCCCGCCCTGGGCCTGCAATTCACATTACGGATGGACGGTTACGCCTGGCTGTTCGCCCTGATCGTTTCCGGCATGGGCGCACTGGTCGTGCTGTATGCGCGCTACTACATGTCGCCGGAAGACCCCGTGCCGCGCTTCTTCTCGTTTTTCCTGGCGTTCATGGCGGCCATGCTGGGCGTGGTGCTGTCCGGCAACCTGATCCAGCTGGTCATGTTCTGGGAAATGACCAGCCTGGCTTCCTTCATGCTGATCGCCTATTGGCACCACCGCTTGGACGCCCGCCGCGGCGCGCGCATGGCGTTGACGGTGACGGGCGCGGGCGGCCTGTGCCTGTTGGCCGGCGTGCTGATCCTGGGCCATATCGTAGGCAGCTACGACATGGACCGCGTGCTGGCCTCCGGCGATCTGGTCCGCGCCGACCCCTGGTATCCCGCCGTGCTGGTCCTGGTGGCCTTGGGCGCGCTGACCAAAAGCGCCCAGTTCCCTTTCCATTTCTGGCTGCCCAATGCCATGGCGGCGCCGACGCCCGTGTCGGCCTACCTGCATTCGGCCACCATGGTGAAGGCCGGCGTATTCCTGTTGGCACGCTTCTGGCCGGTGCTGGCCGGCACCGACCAGTGGTTCTGGGTGATCGGCGGGGCAGGGCTGATCACGTTGGTGCTGGGCGCCTACGCGGCCATCTTTCAGCAGGACATGAAGGGCGTGCTGGCGTATTCCACCATCAGCCATCTGGGCCTGATTACGTTGTTGCTGGGCCTGAACAGTGAATTGGCCCTGGTGGCCGCCATTTTCCACATGATCAACCACGCCACCTTCAAGGCGTCGCTGTTCATGGCGGCCGGGGTGGTGGACCACGAAACCGGCACGCGCGACCTCAGCAGGCTGTCCGGCTTGTACAAGGCCATGCCGATCACCGCCACGCTGGCCATGGTGGCGGCGGCGTCGATGGCGGGCGTGCCGTTGTTGAACGGCTTCCTGTCCAAGGAAATGTTCTTCGCGGAAACCACCTTCGTCAGCGGCGACCGCTGGACCCAGATCGGCCTGCCGTTGCTGGCCACGATCGCCGGCGCGTTCAGCGTGGCGTATTCGCTGCGGTTCATTCTCCAGGTATTTTTCGGCCCGCCCGCCACGGACCTGCCCCGCGCCCCGCACGAGCCGCCGGGCTGGATGTTGTTCCCCAGCGCCTTGCTGGTGTTCATGTGCCTGCTGGTGGGTGTTGTTCCCAGCCTGACGGTCGGCCCCTTCCTGGCAACCGCCGCGCAAAGCATCCTGGGCGCAAACATGCCCGAATACAGCCTGGCCGTCTGGCACGGCGTGAACCTGCCGCTGGTGATGAGCCTGGTGGCGACGACGGCGGGCGTGCTGTTGTATCTGGTTCTGCGCGCGCACCAGCGCGCCAATCCAGGCCGCGTTCCCTTCATTTACCGGCTGGACGGGCGGCGCACGTTCGAAGCGCTGCTGGACGGCTCCAGCGTGGCGGCCGCGTGGCTGCTGCGGTGGGTGGCCTCGTCGCGCCTGCAAGTGCAGATGCTGTTGATTGTGCTGGGCTCGTTGTTCGTGGCCTGGCTGCCGCTGCGCGCGGGTGGGTGGCTGGAAGGCACCGGCCGCATGACGCCCGTGGACCCGGCTTTTGCTTTGCTGTGGCTGGTCGGTGGCGCCTGCGCACTGGGCGCGGCGTACCAGGCCAAGTACCACCGTCTGGCGTCCCTGGCGCTGGCGGGCGGCGCGGGCCTGATCACCTGCCTGACGTTCGTGTGGTTTTCCGCGCCCGACCTGGCGCTGACGCAGCTGTCAGTGGAAGTCGTCACCGTGGTGCTGTTGCTGCTGGGCCTGCGCTGGCTGCCGCGCCGGATCGCGAAAGACGACGAAGAACCCCTGAAGGCGACGCTGCTGGCTCGCGGCCGCCGTTTCCGGGATCTGCTGTTGGCCACGGCCGCCGGCACCGGCATGGCCGCGTTGGCGTACGCAGTGCTGGTGCGCCCGCAAGGCGACACGATTTCGTCGTTCTTCGTTGACCGCGCGCTGCCCGACGGCGGCGGCACCAACGTGGTGAACGTCATTCTGGTGGACTTCCGTGGGTTTGATACCTTTGGCGAAATCACGGTGCTGGGCATCGTGGCGCTGACGGTCTACGCACTGCTGCGCCGCTTCCGTCCCGCCGCCGAAAGCGCGGACCTGCCACGTCAACAGCAAGAGCAGGACGGCGGTGTGCCCGCCGCGCCCGACATCAAATCGCTGGTGCCCAGCGGCTCGATGATGGTGCCTACCGTGCTGGTGCGCCTGCTGCTGCCCACCGCCGCGCTGATCTCCGTTTACTTCCTGCTGCGCGGCCACAACCAGCCGGGCGGCGGTTTCGTGGGTGGCCTGATTTTCGCCACCGCCGTCATCCTGCAATACATGGTGGGCGGGGTGTACTGGGTGGAATCGCGCAGCCGCCTGAATCCCCAGAACTGGATCGGCATCGGCCTGTTGGCCGCCGGCGTCGCCGCCGTTACCGCATGGCTGGCCTACAAGCCGTTCCTGGCCGCGCTGGCCTGGGACGTGGCGCTGCCGCTTATCGGTCATGTGCATCTTTCCAGCGTGTTGCTGTTCGACCTGGGCGTGTACATGCTGGTGGTGGGCTCCACCGTGCTGGTGCTGGTGGCGCTGGCCCACCAATCGCTGCGCGCGCAACGCAAGGCCGCCGCCGAGATGCAGGCGGCCGCCATACAAACAGGGGAAGCCTGATGGAATTGATTTATGCCGTCGCGATTGGCGTGTTGGCGGGCTCGGGGGTCTGGCTGCTGCTGCGGCCGCGTACCTTCCAGTTCATCATGGGCCTGTCGCTGGTGTCCTACGCGGTCAACCTGTTCATTTTCGGCATGGGCCGTCTGACGTCGGCGCGTCCGCCGGTCATCGACCCGGCCATGGCGCATGACCCATCCTGGTACGCCGACCCGCTGCCGCAGGCGCTGGTGCTGACGGCCATTGTGATCGGCTTTGCCACCACCGCGCTGTTCCTGGTGGTGCTGTTGGCCTCGCGCGGCTTGACGGGCACCGACCACGTCGATGGACGGGAGTCCCAATCTTGAGTTTCTGGCTGCAACATCTTCCTGTCCTGCCCATCATCGTGCCGCTGTTTGCCGGCGCGGCCATGCTGCTGCTGGCCGACACCAGCCGCTATGCGCGCGGGGCAATTTCCATGGCCTCCACGTTGGCCCAGCTGGCGGCCGCCATCGCCTTGCTGGTGGTTGCGGGCGGCGGCGTACCGGGCGTCTGGCCGCAAGGCGTGGGCGTTTATCTGGTGGGCGACTGGCCCGCGCCCTTCGGCATTGTGCTGGTGGTAGACCGGTTGGCGGCGGTGATGCTGACGCTGACGGCCGTGCTGGGCCTGGCCACGCTGACCTATTCGCTGGCCCGCTGGGACCGCGCCGGAGTGCATTTCCATTCGCTGTTCCAGTTCCTGCTGATGGGCCTGAACGGCGCCTTCCTGACGGGCGATCTGTTCAACCTGTTCGTCTTCTTCGAGGTGCTGCTGGCCGCGTCCTATGGCTTGCTGCTGCATGGCTCGGGCGTGGCGCGCGTCAGCGCCGGCCTGCAATACATTGCCGTGAACCTGGTGGCCTCGTTCCTGCTGTTGATCAGCATTGCGCTGATCTATGGTGTGACCGGCACGCTGAACATGGCGGACCTGGCCCTGCGCGCCGGCAACCTGACGGGCGCCGAACGCATGCTGTTCGAAGCCGGGGCGGCCATCCTGGGCATCGCTTTTTTGGTCAAGGCCGGCGCCTGGCCCCTGAACTTCTGGCTGGTCAAGGGTTATGGATCGGCCAGCGCGCCCATCGCCGCCATGTTCTCCATCATGACCAAGGTCGGCATCTATGCGCTGCTGCGCATCGGGTCGCTGCTGCTGCCGTCGGGCGCACCCGCCGCGTTCAGCCTGGACTGGATGTTCGCGGCCGGCTTGGCCACGCTGCTGTTCGGCGCGCTGGGGCTGCTGGCCACCCAGCAGCTGGAGAAGATCGTGGGCTATTGCGTGATTGTCTCGGCCGGCACCTTGTTGACCGCGCTGGGCATGCCCGGCGTCACGCTGACCGGCCCCGCGCTGTTCTACCTGCTGAGTTCCGTGCTGACGACCGGCGCGTTCTTCCTCTTGGCGGAATTGATTGAACGCACCCGCAGCTTTGGCGCCAACGTGCTGGCCGTGACGCTGGACGCGTTCGATCTGGACGATCCCACGTCGGTCAACCGCTCCGACGATGTGGTCGGCGTGGCCATTCCGGCGGCCATGGCCTTCCTGGGGCTGGCGTTCATCTGCTGCGCCTTGCTGGTTACCGGCTTGCCGCCGCTGTCGGGGTTCGTGGCCAAGTTCTCGCTGTTGTCGGCGGCCGTGTCCGCCGCCACGGAATCGGCGCCGCCGATGGACGCATGGATCCTCGTGGCCGCCGTGCTGGTGTCGGGCCTGGCCGGCCTGGTCGGGCTGGGGCGCACCGGCATCCGCGTCTTCTGGGCCAGCGACGACCGCAGCACGCCCCGCTTGCGCGTGATCGAAGCAGGCCCGGTTGCCGTGCTGTTGCTGTTGTGCGTGGGCCTGGCGGCGGGCGCCGGCCCGGTGTCGGCCTATCTGGACGACGCGGCGCGGTCCCTGGACCAACCCAAGTCCTACATTGACGCCGTCATGTCCGCGCAGACCGTGCGCGGCCTGAAAGGGGGAAGCTGATGCGCCGCGTTTACTTCCTGTTCCTGCCCGTCTTCCTGTTTGTGTTGTGGCTGGTGCTGAACGAAAGCCTGTCGGCCGGCCAGATTGCGCTGGGCGCGGCGCTGGCCTTGTGGTTTACGTGGGCGGCCTCGCGCCTGCGCCCGCTGCACGCGCGCCCGCGCCGGCTGTGGAAGGCCGTGCCGCTTTTCCTGCACGTGTCGGCGGACATCATCCGGTCCAACATCGCCGTGGCCAAGCTGATCCTGAGCCCTCGCCGCAACGAATTTTCACCCGGCTTCATCATGATTCCACTGACCATGCGCGACCCGCACGGGCTGGCGATGCTGGCGTGCATCGTGACCTACACGCCGGGCACGGTCTGGGTGGACCTGACGGCCGATCACGAGCTGAAATTACACGTGCTCGACCTGCAGAACGAGCAGCACTGGGTGGATCTGGTCCAGCAGCGCTACGAGCGCCCGTTGATGGAGATGTTTGAATGACGATAAATACCGCACTGTATTGGGCGGCATCCTTCGCCCTGGTGTGCTTTGCGCTGGGCATGCTGTGCGCCACCATCCGCCTGTTGCGCGGCCCCACCGCCCAAGACCGCGTGCTGGCGCTGGATACGCTGTATATCAACGGCATGCTGATGATGCTGGTTTTCGGCATCCGGTCCGGTTCCTCGTTGTATTTCGACATTGCGCTGCTGATCGCGCTGTTCGGATTCGTCGGGTCCACGGCCATGGCGCGCTTCCTGCTCCGCGGCGAGGTCATCGAGCCATGATGGACGCCGCCATTCCCTTGTGGGCGGGCATTCCCGCCTGCGTCCTGCTGGTGTTGGGCGGGCTGTTGGCGCTGACGGGCTCTGCCGGGCTGCTACGTTTTCGCAGCTTTTACGCCCGCATCCATGCGCCCACGTTGGGTAACACGCTGGGCTGCGCCTGCGTGCTGCTGTCGTCCATCCTGGTGTTTTCCGCGTGGTCCGCGCGACCGGTTTTTCACGAGGTCATCATCACCTTGTTGTTGGTGGTTTCTTCGCCCGTGACGGCCATGTTGCTGATGCGGGCGGCCACCTATCGTCATCGTCTGACTAGAGCCGATGCCGACCAGGATGCGCGATAAGCCTGTAACAAGCGACACGGCATGTGAACGCCGAAGTCCATGCTGCAATGCGGCAATATGACTGACAGGGGCCAACCGCCCCTGTTTTTCTTTATGTGGTGACAGCAGGGGCAAGTGGGCCCCTGGCACGGGCTTGAAACGTAGCCTTACGAAATCACGTCGCTGGTCATGTGCGCGGCGCGCAGTCGTGGGATAGTGGTTTCAACAAGCGGCGCAGCGGTACTACAGACGGCGCCGCTTTCGGTTCAATCTCGGTTCAATTCTAGTAAGGAGCTGGCCATGAACGTACGACCCATGCATACGAAACGCCTTGCGGCATCCCTTTGCGCGGCGGGCTTGATGCTGGCTGCGGGGGCGGTCCACGCGGCAGATGCGATCGGCCGCGCTGCCATCCAGTCCCAATACGAGCAGGACGTGGCGAACTGCAAAAGTGGCAAGACCAACCAGGACCGCGCCACCTGCATGCGCGAAGCCGGCGCGGCGCGCGACGAGGCCCAACGCCAGAACTTGAAGGAAGGTTCGTCCGACCAGCTTCAGCAAAACATGGTGGACCGCTGCAACCGCTTGCCCGCGGGCTCCCGACAGGATTGCTTGACGCAGATGAGTTCGCCGACCAACGTGCGCGGCAGCGTGCAGGGCGGCGGCGTGCTGCGTGAAACGGTGATCCAGGTCCCGGCCGGTACCGTGCCGCCGCCTGCCGGCACCATGCCCTCGACGGGCGCGATGCCGCCGGCCACGTCCCCGGGGATGGCGCCGCCGCCTGCCACCACGGGCGCGCCGATGCGCCAGTGAAACTCCATGCGGTAAATGAGCGACGCGGGGGCCC
>NZ_JBLVOL010000083.1:43858-64096 GCF_053543755.1 Achromobacter semiaridum
CGGGCCGGGCGCCGCTTTGCGTTTGGGGCGCCACGGGCGCAACCGCCGTCACATTCAGGCAAAATGACGGCTGTTGCGCCTTGCGCGCTGTTTACGTTTGCCCCCATCACGCACCCATGTCCGACGTCATTGCCCTGATTTTCGACTTCGACGACACGCTGGCCTCGGACAGCACGTCCGGTTTCCTGGAAAGTATCGGCGTGGACACGGCCTCGTTCTGGAAGGATGAGGTCGACCCCTTGCTGTCCAAGCAAGACTGGGACCCGGTGCCCGCCTATCTCTACAAGATGATTCAGCTGTCGCAGGCCGGCACGCACGGCCTGATCACGCAGCAGCGCCTGAAAGAGTGGGGCGCCCGGCTGGATCTGCATGATGGGGTGCCCACGCTGTTTTCGCGCCTGCGCGCGGCGGTTCGCGCCGAACAGCCGCAGGTGCAGCTGGAGTTCTACCTGATCTCAAGCGGCATTGGCGACGTTGTCCGCTCGACCCCCATTGCGCATGAATTCACCGAGATCTGGGCCTCGGAATTTGTCTACGGCGAAGACGGCGGCATCACGTTCCCGCGCCGCATCGTCAGCTTTACCGACAAGACGCGCTACCTGTTCCACATCCAGAAGGGCATCATCGGCCGCGACTTTCGCAACAAGCCCTTCGAGGTCAACCGCAAGGTGCCCGAAGACCGGCTGCGCGTGCCGTTCGACCAGATGGTGTTCGTGGGCGACGGCTATACCGACATCCCGTGCTTCTCGCTGATCCGTCGCGCGGGCGGCTTCGCCTTCGGCGTGTGGGACCCCAAGCACCGCGACAAGCGCAGCCGCGCCTGGGGCTTCATCGAAGAAGGCCGCGTGTCCAACCTGAACCAGGCCCGCTACGACGAAGAAGCCGAGCTGTATCAATGGCTTGAAGAGGCCGTGACCAGCCTGGCCGGCCGCATTGCCCTGAAGTCGCGGGTGTACCGTGGTTGAGGCCGGCCCGCTGGCGGCAGTGCCCGCCTGGACGGCCGAAGACGCGCGTTACATCGAATTGGCGCTGCAAGAAGCCCAGGCCGCTTATGACATCGGCGAAGTGCCCGTTGGCGCGCTGGTGGTTTCCGCGCAAGGCGAAATCCTGGGACGCGGCTACAACCGCACCATCATCGACCACGATCCCACCGCCCACGCCGAAATCGTGGCGCTGCGCAACGCCGCGCGGCGCCTGGAAAATTACCGTTTGCCCGGCATCACCGTGTACGTCACGCTGGAACCCTGCGTAATGTGCATCGGCGCCATGCTGCACGCGCGACTGGCTCGCGTCGTTTTCGGCGCCTACGACCCCAAGACCGGCGCCTGCGGCAGCGTGCTGGACGTGGGCTCGGTGCCGAAACTCAACCATCACACTTCAGTCACCGGCGGCGTGCTGGCGGAACCTTGCGGCGATTTGCTGCGCCGGTTCTTCCGTGAACGCCGCGCCAAGGAATCCATCGCATGAGCACCCGCAAACCCGCCAAATCCGCCTCGAAAAAGGCGGCTACCTCGGCGGCCGCCGCCCACGATCATGACCATGGGCTCGCCTGCGGCGAGGACTGCGGTCACGACCACAGCCACGACCATGCTGACGGGCAAGTCATGCCCGACGCCCGCGGCATTTATCTGATCTCGCCGTCATCCGCCGTGCGCGACCCCGCCACGGTTGAACTGGCGCGTGAACGCCTGCAACAGCAAGGCTTCAAGACGGCGCTGGACCGCAGCGCCTACGCCGTGCACCAGCGTTTTGCCGGCACCGACGCGCAGCGCGCCGCCAGTCTGGTTCGCGCCACCAAGCAAAAGTTGCCCATCGTCATGGTGACGCGCGGCGGCTACGGCATGGGCCGCCTGCTGGACCAGATCGACTGGACGGCCATGGCCGACAGCGGCAAGCGCTTTGTCGGCATGAGCGACTTCACCGCCTTCAACCTGGCGCTGCTGGCCAAGACGAGCGCCGTCAGCTACACCGGCGCCACCGCCGTGGCGGACTTTGGCGGCAGAAAGGTCGATGACCTGACCGAAGCCCTGTTCGGCGAAGTTATGCGCGGCGAGCTTGAAATCCTTAGCTTCGAAACCCAGGACGCCGACCCGGTGGATGCCCGCGGCATCCTGTGGGGCGGCAACCTGGCCATGGTGGCGTCGTTGGTGGGCACCCCGTATTTCCCGAAGGTGCGCGGTGGCATCCTGTTCCTGGAAGATGTGGCCGAGCATCCGTATCGTGTGGAACGCATGCTGATCCAGCTGGCGCAGGCCGGTGTGCTGGCCAAGCAAAAGGCCATCGTGCTGGGCCGTTTCACCGACTACAAGCTGGCCCCGCACGACCAGGGTTACGACGTGCATGAAGTGGTGGCGTGGCTGCGCAAGACGGTCAAGGTGCCGGTGATTACGGGCCTGCCGTACGGCCATGTGGCCACCAAGGCCACGCTGCCCATCGGCCAGAAGGTCGGCATCGCCACCGAGAAGGGCCTGGCCCATCTGGTGCTGGACGAACACCACCACTGATCGGGCGGGGCGAGCCCCGTTTGATACACTATCGGGTTTCCTCGCATGCGTCCTCGGACGCCTACAGACTCAAAATACCGTGATATCCACAGCCAATCTCACCATCCAGTTCGGTCCCAAGCCCCTTTTCGAGAACGTCAGCGTCAAGTTCGGAGAAGGCAACCGGTACGGGCTGATCGGGGCCAATGGGTCCGGTAAGTCGACGTTCATGAAGATCATCGGCGGCGACCTCGAAGCATCCGGCGGCAACGTGTCGCTGGAACCGGGCGTGCGCCTGGGCAAGCTGCGCCAGGACCAGTTCGCGTTCGAAGACCTGCGCGTGCTGGACGTCGTCATGATGGGCCACACCGAAATGTGGGCCGCCATGTCCGAGCGCGACGCCATCTACGCCAACCCGGAAGCCACCGAAGACGACTACATGCGCGCGGCCGATCTGGAAGCCAAGTTCGCCGAATACGACGGCTACACCGCTGAAGCGCGCGCCGGTGAACTGCTGCTGGGCCTGGAAATCGCCGTGGACCAGCACAACCTGCCCATGCGCGAAGTGGCGCCGGGCTGGAAGCTGCGCGTGCTGCTGGCGCAGGCGCTGTTCTCGAACCCCGACGTCCTGCTTCTGGACGAGCCCACCAACAACCTGGATATCAACACCATCCGCTGGTTGGAAAACGTGCTCAACAGCTACCAGAGCACGATGATCATCATCAGCCATGACCGCCACTTCCTGAACCAGGTGTGCACGCACATGGCCGACGTGGACTACGGCGAAATCCGCATCTACGCGGGCAACTACGACGACTACATGCTGGCTTCCACCCAGGCTCGCGAGCGCCTGGTGTCCAACAACGCCAAGGCCAAGGAACGCGTCGCCGAGCTGCAAGACTTCGTGCGCCGCTTTGCCGCCAACAAGTCCAAGTCGCGCCAGGCCACCTCGCGCTTGAAGCAGATCGATCGCATCAAGGCGGACCAGGTCGTGGTCAAGCCGTCGTCGCGCCAGAACCCATACATCCGTTTTGAACAAACCAAGGTCATGCACCGCCTGGCGGTCACGGTTGAAAACCTGACCAAGGCTTACGACGCGCCGGTCATCACCAATTTCTCGGCGATGGTCGACGCCGGCGAAAAAATCGCCATCATCGGCGCCAACGGCGTGGGCAAGACCACCTTGCTGCGCTTGCTGGCCACGGAACTGCAACCGGATTCGGGCTCGGTGAAATGGTCCGATAACGCCGACTTGGGCTACATGGCCCAGGACGTGTCCGACCAATTCCTGCAAACCGACATCAACTTGCTGGACTGGATGGGCGACCACCGCCAGCCGGGCGACGACGACCAGTCGATCCGTTCCGTGCTGGGCCGCCTGCTGTTCTCGGCGGACGACCTGCCCAAGGCGCCCAAGGTGCTGTCCGGCGGCGAAAAGAACCGCATGACCTTCGGCCGCCTGATGCTGGGCCGGCACAACGTCATGCTGCTGGACGAGCCCACCAACCACTTGGACATGGAATCGATCGAATCGCTTCAGTTCGCGTTGGAAAAGTACGAGGGCACGCTGGTGTTCGTGTCCCATGACCGCGAATTCGTGTCCGGCCTGGCCACTCGCGTGATCGAAATCCTGCCCTCGGGCGAGATCATCGATTACCGCGGCGGCTACGAAGACTATCTGGAATCGCGCGGCATCGAAGCCTGAGCCCGCTGGTTGTGATGTCGGCATGATGTCGGCCTGACGTTGGCTTGATGTGGTCCTGACTGCGGCACCTGTCCGGCTCGGCCGGCGTGTCCGCAACCCATCCCGTCTCTCACGGCGCGCCTCTCGGGGCGCGCCGCGTTTTTTAAGCCATACCTCTGTTCAGCAAGCTGCAATATTGATTGCGCTATCATCGGGTTTACCCTGATCCGCTCGGCCAGGCATTTTTTTTCCCAGACCAATGTCCCCCACACCGCACAGCACGCCGGACGGCGCGCCGATCAGCACGTTCGCGCTGACGTTTCGCATCGTCGCTATCGCCTTCTTTACCTTCATCTGCTACCTGGCCATCGGCTTGCCGCTGGCGGTGTTGCCCGGCTATGTGCACGACAAGCTGGGCTATGGCACGGTGCTGGCCGGGCTGGCGATCAGCGTGCAGTACGTGGCCACGTTGCTCAGCCGCTCGCACGCCGGACGCATGGCGGACACGGTGGGCCCGAAGCAAACCGTCGTGATCGGCATGGTCGCCTGCGCGGCCAGCGGCGTTTTCCTGTTGCTGGCCTATGCCTTCGAACGCAGCGCGTGGTTGAGCATGACGGCAATCATCGTCAGCCGGCTGGCGTTGGGGTTCGGGGAAAGCTGGGTGGGCACGGGGTCGGCCACCTGGGCCATCGCGCGGGTCGGGCCGCTGCACACGGCGCGCGTCATCTCGTGGAACGGCATCTGCACGTATGGCGGCTTGGCGCTGGGCGCGCCGTTGGGCGTGACGCTTGAGCGGGAATGGAGCATGGGCGCGCTGGGCGGGGCGGTGTTGCTGCTGGGTCTGGCCGGCCTGGGGCTGGCCATCAGCCGCGCGGCGGTGTCCATCGTCGGCGGCCACCGGATGGCGTTCAAGAGCGTGGTGCTGCGCGTCTTTCCGCACGGCATGGCGTTGGGGCTGGGGTCGGTGGGCTTTGGCACCCTGGCTGCCTTCGTGGCGCTTTACTACACCAGCATGTCGTGGGAAGGCGCGGCGCATGCGCTCAGCGCTTTCGGTTGCGCGTTCATCGGCGTGCGGCTGCTGTTTGCCGGCACGATTACGCGTTATGGCGGTTTTCGCGTGGCGCAGGTTTCCTTTCTGGTGGAAGCGGCGGGCCTGCTGATGCTGTGGCTGGCGCCCAATCCCACCGCCGCGCTGCTGGGCGCCGCGTTGACGGGATGCGGGTTCGCGTTGATTTTCCCTGCCATCGGCGTCGAAGCCGTGGCGCGCGTGCCGGCGGGCAGCCGAGGCGCGGCGCTGGGTGCCTATTCGGCATTTCTGGACCTGGCGCTGGGCGTAACCGGGCCTGTCGCCGGCTATATCTCCAGCGGTTATGGCTATCCGCCCATCTTTCTGTCCGCCGCGCTGGCGGTGGTGATCGGGTTTGTGATCGCGTTTGGACTGCAACGTCACGCCGGCCGGCAAGCCGTCGCGCAGGCCGCCACCCGCTAGCCCCTTGGCGTCGTTATTCATATAACGATAAGCTTTAAAGACATTCAATATTGATCGTTTGAATTCATATAACGAATTGTTAGATTTAGGCCTCGTCTTCACGCGCGCCTACGATTCGTTCCATGAACCTGACCTTCGATCACGTCCACAAACACTTTGGCGACCTGCCCGTGGTGGACGACTTCACCAGCGACATCAAGCCCGGTGAACTCGTCGCCCTGGTCGGCCCCTCGGGCTGCGGCAAGTCCACGTTGCTGCACCTGGCGGCAGGCCTGGAACAGCCCACGCAGGGCCGCGTCCTGGCCGACGGCAAGCCCGTGGCCGGTCCGCACCCCAGCCGCACGCTGGTATTTCAGGAACACGCGCTGTACCCGTGGTTGACGCTGGAAGACAACGTGGCGCTGGCGCTGGAATTTCAGAACATTCCCAAGAAGCGCGCCCGCGAGGGCGCTCGCCAATGGCTGGCGCGCGTCAGCCTTGCCGGCTTCGAACACTACTATCCGCACCAGGTGTCCGGCGGCATGCGGCAACGCGCTGCGCTGGCGCGTGCCTTCATCGCCCAGCCCCAGACCATGCTGATGGACGAGCCGTTCGGCGCGCTTGACGCGCTGACCCGCCTTAGCCTGCAAGACGTGCTGCGCCAACTGATCGCCCAGGAAAAGCCCACCGTGCTGCTCGTCACGCACGATGTTGACGAAGCGCTGTTCCTGGCCGATCGCATTGTGGTCTTCAGCCCGCGTCCGGCCCGTGTGCTGCGCGAATTCAACCTGGCGCATCGTGCCAAGACGCACGACCTGTCCGATCTGGCCGCTGAAAAGCGCGAGATCCTGCGCCTGCTTGGCATCGCCGTGGACGGCTCGCATGCTCATGCCGACATGGCGCTGGCCGCCTGACCCCATCCTGGCCTGACCCCATCCTTATCCGTCGCGGCGTTTTCGCGCCGCCACCGTTGAATTCCCTGGAGCTTTACCCATGAAATTGAAGCAATGGCTGTCCCTGCCGCTAGCGGCCGCGCTGTTGGCCGCGGCCCCCGCGATGGCCGCCGAAAAATTCCGCGTGGGCTATCTGCGCGTCATGGACGATGCGCAAGCAATCGTCGCGCAAGAGGGCGGTTTCTACAAGAACGCGGGGCTGGATTCCGAGCTGATCGAATTCAAGTCGGGCACCGATCTCATCAAGGCCATCGTAGGCGGCCAGCTGGACATCGGCGTGCTGGGCTTCACCAACGCCGTCGCGTGGGCCTCCAAGGGCGCCGACCTGAAAGTGGTGGGCGGCGCGCAGCAGGGCTATCACTCGCTGATCGTGCGCGACGATTCCGGTATCAAGGACATCGCCGGCCTGAAGGGCAAGACGCTGGCCTCGCAAGCCGAAGGCAGCACGGCGGACGTGGTGTTGAAGGGCGTGGTCCTCAAGCAGGGCAACCTTGGCGCCGACGACGTCAACGTCATGGGCGTCAGCCCGGCCGTTGCCGTGCAGTCGCTGGTGGGCAAGCGCGTGGACGCGGCCTTCCTGTTCGAGCCCTATGACCGCATCGCGCAACTCGTAGCGCCGGTCAAGCAGATCTACGAAGTTGGCCAGGCGTGGCCGTTCCCGTGCATGGTAGTAATCACCTCCGGTGAGACGCTGGCCAAGCGCAAGGACGACGTATGGAAGGCGCTGGACGCGCAGAACGAGGCCATCACGCTGCTGCAGAAGGAACCGGCGCAGGCGTCCAAGCTGATCGCGTCGTACTTCATCGCCGAGCCCACGCTCAAGACCCTGTCGCGGGGCGAACTGCCGCGCGAAACGGTGATCGCCGAGGCCATCAGCACGCAGGTGTTCACGCCCAAGCTCACGCAGAAAGACACGGCGCGCATGCAGGAAATCGCCGATATCCTGCAAGCCCAAGGTTCGCTGAAAACGCGCGACGGCAAGCCGTACGACGTGTCCAGCATCGTTGATCTGTCCTGGCAAGAGGCGCGCAAACTTTGAGCTCGTCTACCCGAGTGACCGGCGCCCGCAAGCATCTTGCGGGCGTTTTGGGCGTCCTGTTCATTCTGTTGTTGTGGCAGCTGGCGGCGTTCGCCTTGCCTGATTTCCTGATGCCGGGCGTGCCGGCCGTGGTCCAGCGCCTGTTCGAAGACCTGGGCAAACAGTCGTTTCATCAAAGCCTGATGGGCACGTTGGGCCGGCTGGGCGCGGGGTACGGCCTGGCGCTGGTGGCCGGCATCGGCTTTGGCCTGGTGGCCGCCGTGCTGTTCTTCTTCCGAGAAGTGCTGCGTAGCGCCATCGTCATTCTGCAATCGATTCCATCCATTGCGTGGGTGCCGCTGTTCCTGATCGTGATGGGCTTTGGCAACACGCCCATCATCGTCGTCGTGGCGCTGTCGGCGTTTTTTCCCGCCGCGCTCAGTGTCATGAACGCCACCGAATCCGTGCAGCGCGTGCACGTTTCGGCCGCGCGCGTGATGGGCGCAACGCGGTGGGGCCTGGTCAAGCGGGTGTACCTGCCCGCCGTCATGCCCGAACTGATCACCGGCGCGCAGCTGGCTTTCGGCAACGCCTGGCGCGCGCTGATCTCGGCTGAAATGCTGATCGGTTTCGGCAAGGGCCTGGGTCGTTCGCTGGCGTACTCGGGCGAAATCGCCGACATGACGGGCGTGATGACCAACATCCTCGTCATCGCCGTGCTGGCCGCGCTGATCGACCAGTTTGTGCTTGAAAACCTGAAGCACCGGTTGCTTCGGTATCAGTACGTTTGACGGCGGGTCGACGCCCGCATTCAAGGTCGCCAGTCAGCCCGCGTGGTCGTTCCAGCCCGACTCCAAAGTCGCAGTCCAGCCTCAAGTCCGAGTTCAAGTCCATGTCTGAAACCACGCGACCGTTGCGCCGCCTTGCGCTGATCACAGCAGGCATGCTGCTGCTAGGCACAAGCGCGGTGCACGCCGAGCCGCCGCCCTTTGCGGCCGCCCGTGAGCGCGGCGAACTGGTGGTGGGTGTGCCGTATCTGGCGCCGCCACCCGTGGCAGGAGCCAAGATCCGCACGCCAGACGGGCTGGACGCGAACATGGCCGAACGCCTGGGCGCCAGCCTGAAACTGCCCGTACGCTTGCAACAGGTCACGGCGGATGAGGCGGGCGCGGCCCTGGCGGCCGGGAAAGTGGACATGGTGCTGGCCGATGACGCCGACGTCCAGCCGGCCCCGGCAACGTTGGCGGTGCAACCCACTGGTTACCGTGCGCGCCCCAAGGCGGTGATACGCAGCGACACCCGCCTGCGCAAGCCGGCCGACGCAAAAGGGCACACCGTCTGCATGGCGGAAGCCGACACCCACGCGCGCGCGCTGGCGGCAAGTTGGGGCGCGGCGGTGCGGACGTACCGCGTGCCATCCGATGCGCTGGTTGCGGTGCGCGAGGGCGTTTGCGACGTCGGCCTGGTGGACGACGCGGTCTGGGAACCGCTGGTGCGCTTTCCAGAGTGGAAGAAGTTCTCGTCAACATTGGCCGCCGACGGCGACACCCGCGAACGGGTGTGGCTGCTGCCCGCCTCGGGCGCGGCCGATCGGGCCTGGATGGCAAACGAGATGCGCACCTGGAGCCAGGCCGGCGCCTGGAAGGCGATGACCGCGAAATGGGCGCGCGATGTGGCGTTCGACGTCTATCTGGACCAGGAAGTGCCCGACTGCCACGGCTAGCGGCAAGCCCCCGCCCAACACTTACAATGCCGGGCATGACGCACACGCTGACCGCTTCCTGCTCTTATCAGGAAGACATCAAGAAAAGCCGCTTTGTCGCCTACGCCGCCCCGGTTGCCACCGTGGACGAGGCGATGCGTTTCTTTGCCCAGCACAGCGACCCCGAAGCCACCCACAATTGCTGGGCCTATCGCATCGGTCAGGAATACCGGTTCAATGACGATGGCGAGCCCGGCGGCACGGCCGGCCGCCCCATCCTGCAAGCCATCGAAGGGCAGGACATGGACCGCGTGGCAGTGCTGGTGGTGCGCTGGTATGGCGGCATCAAATTGGGCGCGGGCGGGCTGGTGCGGGCCTATGGCGGTTGCGCCGCCAATTGCCTGCGCCTGGGGCAGCGCACCGAAATCGTGGATCTGGCCACCGTGACATGCACCTGTGGTTTTGCGGAATTGGCGCTGTTGAAGTCGCGCCTGGGGCAAGCCGGGGCGGTGGTGCAGCAGGAAGACTTCAACGAAGAGGGCGTATCGCTGTGCTTCGTCGTGCCACGCGCCGCGGTGGGTGACCTGGAAGTCACCGTCGCCAACATCACGCGCGGACGCTCGGCGTGGGAGCTCGTGTCCTGAGCCCGCCGACCAGACCGCACGCTGCAATGGAAAGGGGCCCGATGTCGGGCCCCTGGTTATTTACGCGTTCTGGCTGTCTTGCGCCGCGGCGATTTCCTGGTGGACCTTTTCCATGTCCACCTCCTTGATCTTGGCCAGCAGCTCATTGAGTTGCCCGCCCGACAAGGCACCGGGTTGCGAGAACAGCAGGACTTTCTCACGGAAGACCATCAGCGTGGGAATCGACCGGATTCCCAGGGCGCCAGCCAGTTCCTGCTCGACGTCGGTGTTCACCTTGGCGAACGTGACATCGGTGTGCTCGGCTGCGGCTTGCTCAAAAACAGGAGCAAAGCCACGGCACGGGCCACACCACGGAGCCCAGAAGTCGACGATCAGGGTACCGTCCGGCGTGATGGCGTCCTGGAAGCTTTCTTTGGTGAGTTCAACAATACTCATTTTGGATCCTTGCCGCGGAGCGCGGCGCAAAAAGTCGGGGTCGAGATCCGGGGTGTGCCTGCCCCGGCCTGATTCGGCGACGCTTTATGTGCCACGCGCTCTGGCGTAATAGTAGAGCGGGCGATGGCAGCGTCGCAATGGTTGGCGCTGTGGAGAGCGCAGTCAGCGGTGCTTAGACCGCGGTTTTTGTAGAGGCGCCGGCGTCGTTCTTCAACGACGCGACGATCTCGAAAGAGCGCAGGCGATCCGCGATATCGAAGAAGTCGGACACGATCATGACTTCGTCGGCCTCGGTTTCGGCCACCAGGGCCTCCAGCCGCCGCTTGACGGTGTCCGGCCCGCCCACGATGGAAGCGCCCAATCTTTGATTGACCGCTTCACGCTCCCATTCGTTCCACAAACCTTCCATGCTGTCGACGGGGGGCTGCAATTGCAGGCGGTGGCCGCGTACCAAAGACAGAAATTTAAGCTGCTGCGTGGTCGCCTGACGCCGGGCCGCCTCGTCGGTTTCGGCCGCCACCACCGGCACGCCGATCATTGCGTAAGGGCGCGACAGCGTGGCCGACGGCTTGAACAGGTGCCGGTACAGGCGCATGGCCGCCATGCCTTCGGGCGAGAAATGCCCCGCAAACGAAAACGGCAGGCCCAATTCGGCAGCCAGGCGGGCGCTGAAATCGCTGGAACCCAGCAGCCAGGTCGGAATGTCCAACCCTTCGCCCGGTATGGCGCGCACGGGCTGCCCGGGACGGGACGCCGCCAGGAAGCCCCGCAATTCTTCAACCAGCGCGGGAAATTCCAGACCGCTGCGGGGCCCCCGGCGCAGCGCGTGCTGCGTGGCGCCATCACTGCCGGGCGCGCGGCCCAGGCCCAAGTCGATGCGGCCGGGGTACAGGGTTTCAAGAGTGCCGAACTGCTCAGCAATGATCAAGGGCGCGTGGTTGGGCAACATGATGCCGCCGGACCCCACGCGCAGCGTGCTCGTGTGCCCGGCCACATGGCCGATCAGCACGGCCGTCGCACTGGAGGCGATGCCGTTGATGTTGTGGTGCTCGGCCAACCAGAAGCGGTTGTATCCCAGCTTCTCAACGTGCTGGGCCACCGCCACGGTGTTGCGAAACGCGTCCGCGGCATCACGGCCCTGAACAATCGGGGCCAGATCCAAGACCGAAAACGGGATGCGGGCTAGGGCGCTCATGCGGACGTCTCCTTATTCAAGGCAACGGCACGACAGGACGGCAACACGGGGACAAGGCGGGTAGGGCGCAAGGTGAACTCCATACGGGATACATGGGGAGTGTATCGACGAATTCAACCGGAGAAGGCAGCAACCTTGCGGGCGGGCGGGTTGTATCTGCCACGCGGGGCCGGCAGTTCGTAAAACTACGAATTTGTGGCCAGGGCATGAATTTCAAAATCTGTCTGCTACCTTTCTGCCAAAGCGGGCTCCCTTGCGCCCCGGGACGCCCGAAGACGAACGGCTTTTCGCGCACCCTTCGGTCGCGGAGGGAGGAAGAGTGAATTATTGGGCCTTGACCCGCCAATCCTTGACTATTTCCGGGTCCCGGTTGGTGGCCCTGTCGATGGTGTCGCTGGACTTGATGATTCTGGGCAGGCTTACCGCTGGAGCAGCGGTTGTAAACGTCATTCTTGACGTGTTCCTGATCAATCTTGGCTGGTCCTCACCTGCTGTGGCGGTGGCCTGCGCGACCACGCTAGTCAGAATTCTGCTATTGGGCTTCGTCGTGCATGGCTGTTTGGTTCGGCATCGAATCGCGATCTGGCCGAATCTCGATCTCCCAGAATGGAAAAACCTGTTTAGCTACGGACGATCCGAGGCCCTGGTGGGCTTGATATTCACCGGGGGCATGTCGTTGCTGTTCGCTTATGTCAATTCGCGGGGGCACGAACAGCTGGTAGCCCTGCTCGCCATTGGAATCAATTTCATGAACATTGCCTCGGTTATCTATGTCGGGATGACGCGCGCCGTGGGGAACGTTGCGTCCGAACGTTCGGCCAGCATTCTCGGGGATATGAAGGGGCTCGCGATGTTCGGGTTGGCTTATGTCGCCATAAGCAGTGTGGGGCTACACGTTGCGTCCCCGTTGCTTTCATGGCTTTATCTCGGGACTATTTCCACGCAATTGCTCAGTATTTTCTTTCTTGCGATATGGATCGTGGCATTTGATGGATTGGCGATGCTGTTCATTACGTTGCTTAGGTTGCTTGATTGGAGGGCGATCCCGCCGTTGCTACGCCTTTCGTTGATTGTGGTGGGCGTCCCCCTATCTCTAAGCTGGTTTGATCCTGCGGAACTTGGTCCCGTCTTTAACGGTTTGCTGATTGGCAACGTTGTGGCGGCTGTGCTGGCGGCCGTTCTGTTGGTACACGCGGTGGCTGACCGCACGCGCAAAGAAGTTGGTGCGGCGCAAGGCGGCAATTAAAAAAGCCGCCGCGGCGGTCGCCGGGCGGCTTACAGAAGCCATTTGTGGGTCCGGCTATTCCGGAAAGAACGCGTACCGGATCACGAACAGCACGGCCACCAGCCACGTGGCCGGGTGCACGTCGCGGACCTTGCCCGTGGCGGTCTTGAGGACCACATAGCTGATGAAGCCGAAGGCGATGCCGTTGGCGATCGAGTACGTGAACGGCATGACCAGTGCGGTCAGCGCGGCCGGGGTGGCTTCGGTGACTTCGTTCCAGTCGATCTCGATCAGTTCGCGCATCATCAGGCCGGCCACATAGAGCAGGGCGGGGGCGGTGGCGTATGCAGGGACGGCGCCGGCCAGCGGCGAGATGAACAATGCGGCCAGGAACAGCAGCGCCACAACCAATGCGGTCATGCCGGTTCGGCCGCCCGCTTGTACCCCCGATGCGCTTTCCACGAAGGCCGTGGTGCTGCTGGTGCCCAGGGCCGAACCAGCGACGATGGCGGTGCTGTCCGCGAACAGCGCGCGGCCCAGGCGGTTGGGGCGGCCTTCGGGGACCAGGCCCGCGCGCTTGGCCACACCCACCAGCGTACCGGTGGCGTCGAACACTTCCACCAGCACGAACACCAGGATCACGTGCACGAAACCGCTGTGCAGCGCGCCCATGACGTCCAGCTTCAGGAAGGTGGGCGCCAAGCTGGGCGGGGCAGAGAAAATGCCCTTGAATTCGTTGTAGCCCAGCGCCATCGACAGCACGGTGACCACGATGATGCCGATCAGGATGGCGCCGCGCACGCGCAACGCATCCAGCGACGCAATGATGAAAAAGCCCAGGATGGCGAACAGCGGGCCGTGGGTGGTCAAGTTGCCCAGGGAAACCTTGGTGGCCGGGTGGGCAACCACGATGCCGGCGCTGGACAGCGCGATAATCGCCAGGAACAGCCCGATGCCCGCCGCAATCGCGCTGCGCAGGGAATGCGGAATGCCCTTGACCAGCCAGACGCGGATGCCCGATATCGTCAGGATCAAGAAGATCACGCCCGAAATGAACACGGCGCCCAGCGCTTGTTCCCAGGTGTAGCCCATGGTCTTGACGACGGTGAACGCGAAGAAGGCGTTCAGGCCCATGCCGGGCGCCATGCCGATCGGCCAGTTGGCGATCAATGCCATCACCAGCGACCCCAGCGCCGCCGCCAGGCAGGTCGCCACGAAAACGGCGTCGCGGTCCATGCCGGTGGACGACAGGATGTCCGGGTTGACGAAGATGATGTAGGACATCGTCAGGAACGTCGTCAGACCGGCCACGATCTCGGTGCGCGCGTTCGTGCCGTGTTCACGCAGCTTGAATAACTTCTCCAGCATTCCAGTCCCCAGTGTGTTTGCAGGCTTGTAGGTTGTTGTCGGCGGGGCCAGACAGGCGCCGCACCATTTCAAAACTCGCGTATTTTCGCATCAGTTGTAAACTCTGCCGCCATGATTATCCTCGGCTTTGAAAGCTCCTGCGACGAAACCGGTGTCGCAGCCGTCTGTACGGAACGCGGTCTGCTGGCGCACGCCTTGCATACCCAGATCGCCATGCACCAGGAATATGGTGGCGTGGTGCCCGAACTTGCCTCGCGCGACCATATCCGGCGCGTGGTTCCCTTGACACGCCAGGTGCTGCAAGACGCGGGCCTGCAAATGTCGGACATTGGCGCGGTGGCCTATACGGCCGGCCCGGGCTTGGCGGGCGCCTTGCTGGTAGGCGCCAGCGTGGCGCAGTCCTTTGCGTGGTCACGGCATTTGCCGGCCATCGGCATCCATCACCTGGAAGGCCACTTGCTGTCGCCCATGTTGGCCGACCCGCGCCCCGACTTTCCTTTTGTGGCGTTGCTGGTGTCCGGCGGCCATACGCAGCTGATGCGGGTGGACGGCGTGGGACGCTACGAACTGCTGGGCGAAACGCTGGACGACGCCGCGGGCGAAGCCTTCGACAAATCGGCCAAGCTGATGGGCCTGGGCTATCCCGGCGGCCCGGCGCTGGCCAAGCTGGCCGGGCAGGGCGACGCCAGCCGTTTCGACCTGCCGCGCCCCATGTTGCACAGCGGTGACCTGGACTTCAGTTTCAGTGGGCTGAAAACCGCCGTGCTGACCCGCGTAAAGGCGGCGGAAAAGGCGGGTGGGCTGGACGAGCAGACGCGGGCTGACCTGGCGGCGGCTACCCAAGGCGCGATCGTCGATGTATTGGCCGCCAAGTCAATCAAGGCGTTGAAGCAGACGGGATTGCGCCGCCTGGTAGTGGCCGGCGGCGTGGGCGCCAACCAGTTGTTGCGAGCCAAATTGGCCGCGGCGCTCAAGCCCTTGCGGGCCCAGGCGTATTTTCCGCCCTTGGAACTATGCACCGATAACGGCGCGATGATCGCCTTCGCGGCAGCCGAAAGGGTCAAGGCCGGGCTGGTGAAACTGGACGCCGATGCGCACAGCTTCACGGTCAAACCCCGCTGGGATCTTGCCGATATTGCCTGATCAACCCGGCTTTTTCTTGCCGCCGATCTTGCTTTCGGTGCCCTGGACCAGACGCGTGATGTTGGCGCGGTGACGGTAGAACAGCAGCACGCCGATCACGGCCAGCGCCACGCCCATGGCCGGCTGCGCATACCAGGCCAGGCCCGAGCCGAACACGTAGTACACCGGCGCGAAGAAGGCCGCCACCAGCGAGGCCAGCGAGGAATAGCGGAAGAAGACGGCAATGATCAGCCAGGTGGCGGCGGTGGCCACGGCCAGCCAGGGCTGGATCGCGACCAACACGCCCAGCGCCGTTGCCACGCCCTTGCCGCCCTTGAATCCAAGGAAAACCGGGTACAGGTGGCCCACGAAAGCGGCCAGCGCCACCAGCGCCAGACCGGTCGGCGTGATGCCGGGGGCCAGTTTTTCGGCCAGCCAGATGGCGAACCAGCCCTTGGCCGCGTCGCCCAGCAAGGTCAGCGCGGCGGCGGTCTTGTTGCCGGTGCGCAGCACATTGGTCGCGCCCGGGTTCTTGGACCCGTAGCTGCGAGGGTCCTGCAACCCCATCAGCTTGCTGACGACCACGGCGAACGGCACGGAGCCGATCAGGTAGGCCAGCAGGATGAGCGCGGCGGTGAACGCCAGGGAGGGTTCGGTAATCGCCATGGAAAGGGAGTCCGTTGTTGTCGTAATGGCGCGGATTCTACCGCGCCGCGCGCAGCCCCTGGCTACGGGTTATCGAGCGTGGCGTGCAAGCCCCGTGGTTGCACGCAGTCATACAGGGCGGGACGGCGGACGGTACAATCCGACACGTCCTTCCGCGTTTTATTTTCTTTCGGATGCACAATGCGAATTCTGGTTTCGAACGATGATGGTTATTCGGCCCCTGGGCTCGAAGCGCTGGTAGCGGCGCTGCAAGGCCTGGGCGATCTCACCGTCGTTGCGCCCGAGACCAACCACAGCGGCGCCTCCAATTCCCTGACGTTGAACCGCCCCTTGTCCGTGCGCACGGCCTCGAACGGCTTCATTGCCGTCAATGGCACGCCGTCCGATTGCGTGCACGTGGCGCTGACCGGTTTGATGGACGCCCGGCCCGACCTGGTCGTCTCCGGCATCAACAACGGCGCCAACATGGGCGACGACACCTTGTATTCCGGCACGGTGGCCGCCGCCAGCGAAGGCTATCTGTTCGGCATCCCCGCCATCGCGTTTTCGTTGGCTGAAAAGGGCTGGGAACACATCGACTCCGCCGCGCGCGCCGCCCGCCAGGTGGTGGAACGCCATCTGGCCCAGCCGCTGGCCGCGCCCGTGCTGCTTAACGTCAATATCCCGAATCGCCGCTTTGAAGACCTCCACGGCTTCGCGGTCACGCGTTTGGGCAAGCGGCATCCCTCGCAGCCCGTCGTGCGCACCACCACGCCTTATGGCGACACGGTGTACTGGATCGGCCCGGTCGGCCTGGCCGCCGACGCCACGCCCGGCACCGATTTCCATGCGGTGGAGCAGGGCACGGTATCGGTCACGCCCTTGCGGCTGGACCTGACCCAGCACAGCCAGCTTGACGAAATCAGAACCTGGGCGGAGCCGTTATGCGCAAACGCGTAAGCCAACCCGATGTCTCGCAGGCCGTGCCCGGCCGGCCCAGCCCCGTCCGCTACGACTCGGGTCGCCTAAGCCCGGGCGTCACGGCCACCAATAGCAACACCCGCATTTCGGCCGCCACGCTGCCCCGCCAGACCCAGGCGCCCGCGCCAGCGGCGGGAAACAATCTTGGCTTGAATTCCGACCGGCTGCGCCAGGCGATGGTGCAACGCCTGCGTGGCCAGGGCATCTCCGACGAACGCGTCTTGAACGCCATGGCTGCCGTGCCACGTCATCTGTTTGTGGACGAAGCGCTGGCCAGCCGCGCGTACGAAGACGCCGCGCTGCCCATCGGCCATTCGCAAACCATCTCGCAACCGTGGGTGGTCGCGCGCATGATCGCGGCGGCTTGCGAAGACCGCGCGCCGACCCGCGTTTTGGAAGTGGGCGCGGGCTGTGGCTATCAAGCGGCAGTGCTCGCGCAGTTCGTGCGCGAGGTCCATTCCATTGAACGCATCCGTGGTCTTTACGAGCTTGCGCGCGAGCATTTACGCGCCTTGCGGCTGACCACGCGCATCCGCTTGATCTACGGCGACGGCACGCTGGGCCTGCCCGGCGTGGCGCCGTTCGATGCTATCGTTGTGGCTGCCGCTGGCCTGGCCATTCCGCAAGCGCTGCTTACGCAGCTTGCACCAGGCGGACGCCTTATCGCTCCCGAAGGGGGCACGAACCAGCGCTTGGTGCTGATCGAACGCACCGGCGCGGCCAGCTGGAAACGCACTGAATTAGAGGCCGTGCGCTTTGTGCCGCTACGTGCCGGAATACAATCTTGAGCAAACAGGAGAAACGTATGCTCAACGGGCAGTCGCAACTGACCGATATGACTATGGGCGCGTCCATGACGCGCCTGCGCCGCCCGCTCTTTATCGTGGGGGCACTCAGCCTGGCTATTTTGGCCGGCTGCGCATCAAAAGGAACTCGCGCTCCGGTGGTCGACATGACCGCCGGACAACCAGCGTCAACGGCTCAGCCCGGTGGCAGCTATGTGGTCAAGCCGGGCGACACGCTTTACAAGATCGCCCGCGCCAACAACGTGGACATCGAAAGCGTCAAGCGCTGGAATAACCTCAGCGACCCCAACCAGATCTCGGTCGGCCAGGTGCTGAAGATGTCCGGCGGCTCCGGCACGGGCGCGCAACCCGCGCCGATCGCCAGCGTCAAGCCGCAACCTCGCCCGCTTGACCAGCCGGAAACCCCGGCTGCCACGACCACCACGCCGCCGCCCGAAGCAACGCCCGCGCCGGCGCCGGTCGACGTCAAGCCCACGCCGCGCGCGGCGGATGCAAGCGTCATCAACTGGGCATGGCCCGCCAGCGGCGCCATCGTGCAGACCTTCAACGCCAGCAGCAAGGGCATCGACATTTCGGGCGCGCTGGGTGACCCGATCACCGCCGCGGCGGATGGCTTGGTCAAGTACAGCGGCAACGGCGTGCGGGGCTTGGGCAACCTGATCATCGTTGAACACCAGAACGGTTTCATCACCGCCTACGCGCACAACCGCGCGCTGTTGGTGAAGACGGGCCAGAACGTCAAGCGCGGCGCCAAGATCGCCGAACTTGGCCAAAGCGACACCACGTCGCCGCGCCTGCACTTTGAAATCCGTCGCCAGGGCACGCCGGTCGACCCGATGCAGTACCTGCCGACGCGATGACGCCCACCCTGGTATTCGACCTGGAAACCATCCCCGATGCCGATGGGCTGCGCAAGCTCAACGGCTGGGGCCAAGAGGTCTCGGACCTGGAAGTGGTGGAACGCGCGCTGGCCGCGCGGCGCGAAGCCGTGGGGCACGATTTCCTGCCGCTGCATCTGCACAAGGTCGCGGTGGTGGGCTGCGTGTTCCGCGACGACCAGGGCTTTCGCGTCAAGACGCTGGGCCAGGCCGACGACCCGGAAGCCGCCTTGCTGGCCGGCTTCTTCAAGACCATCGAACGCTACACGCCCAAGCTCATCAGCTGGAACGGGTCGGGCTTTGACCTGCCCGTGCTGCACTACCGCAGCCTGATTCTGGGCGTGCCCGCACCCCGCTACTGGGACATGGGCGAAGAAGACCGCGATTTCAAGTTCAACAACTACATTGCCCGCTATCACACGCGGCATCTGGACTTGATGGACGTGCTGGCCAAGTACAACGGCCGCGCCAACGCGCCGCTGGACGACCTGGCCAAGCTGTGTGGCTTTCCCGGCAAGTTGGGCATGGACGGCAGCAAGGTCTGGGAAGCGTGGCACACCGGCCGCGCCGACGAGGTCCGCGCCTATTGCGAAACCGACGTCGTCAACACCTGGCTGGTGTACTGCCGCTTTCGCTTTCTGCGTGGCGAGCTGGACCGCACGGCCTACGACGCCGAGATCGCCTTGGTGCGCGACACGCTGTCCGCCAGCGACGCGCCGCACTGGAAGGAATACATGGCGGCTTGGGACGCTACCTGACGTCACCCGACGCTATCCGACGCCACCCGGCGCCAGCTTCGGCGTGGTGGACCAGGACCAGAACGGGGCCTCGCAAGGCCCCGTTTTCACGTCTGGCGCACACGCAATCGACTGAAACATGGAACGCGTAGGCGAAACCCGGTTGAAACCACCACAACCGCACAATGGCCTCGCTTTCTTCACTTTCAGGAGACACACATGTCCCGATTCGCTATTCGCTCCAATTTGGCCGCTCTTGCTTTTGTCGCCGCGACGGGCGGTCTGGTGGCTGGCTCCGCCATGGCCGCACCTCCGGCCCCGGCCGATGGTGGCCCGGCCGCCATGCATCACCAAGGCCCGCGTGGTGGCGAGTTCCACAAGGGCATGCGCGACGGCTTGTTCATCCCCGGCCTGGGTCCGGTTTCCAAGGCTCAGGTTGAGCAGCTGAAGTTGGACGACAAGCAGCAAGCGCTGTTCAAGACCGCGCAGGACGGCCAACGCAGCCTGCACGAGGCGATGCGCGCCGCCGGCGCCAAGCGCCACGATCTGCTGAAGTCGCAACTGGATAGCGGCAAGCTGGACCCCCGCGCTTTGGCGGCGCAGTCCGAGCAGTCGCACGATGCGTTCGGCCCGCAAGCCAAGCAGGTGCGTGACCAATGGCTGGCCGTGTGGGACAGCCTGAACGACACGCAGCGCGGCCAGGTGACCAAGATGGTCAAGGACCGCGAAGCCAAGATGCAGGAACGCCACGCCAAGATGGAAGGGCGCCACGGCAAGGGCAAGCCGGGCACGCCGCCGGCTCCCCCGGCCGGTGCGGATGCGCCTCCGCCGCCCGCACCGGCGGCTAACTAAGTCCGGGCTCGTCCGCCGCCTTGTGGGGGCGGACGCGTGAAG
>NZ_JBLVOL010000083.1:64116-93568 GCF_053543755.1 Achromobacter semiaridum
CCCAACCCCGGCACGCCACGGGGCGTGCCGGGGTTTTTTGCATCGGGCCTGAATTGCGCTTTAGTCCCCGCGCCCCAACTTGATGCACGGCGCGTCTTCGCCATGTCGGCGCATGCCCGCTTGTAGTGCACACGCTGCGCCATCTTGAACCATCCCAGGCAGCGCAAGCCGCCCCGCGCGTGCGCACCAGCCTGTCTATCAGCTTGCAGCCAGCCGTTTGCCTTCCGTTTTTCATCGGCATAAAACCTGGCACGGACATTGCTTGAAGGGAATAGAGCCGGCGCCTACCGCAGCAAAGCCGGCCAGATGGATGCGCCAACGGCCGTCCTCCTCCTCGTTAAATCCGATCAGGACTCCGCACCATGAAGAAGACGTTGCTAGCCTTGCCTTTTGCGCTTGCCGCTTGTTTCGCCTCGACGGCCCAGGCCGAACCCACCGATCTTGGAGGCGGTTTTTCACTTAGCGGTAACGCCACCATCGCCAGCGACTATCGGTTTCGTGGCTATTCCCAGACCGACTTCCGCCCCGCCGTGCAAGTTGGCATCGACCTGACCCACAGCTCGGGCTTCTATCTGGGCAACTGGAACTCCAACGTCTCTGACTTCGTGTTTACCGACGGCAACCTGGAAATGGATTTCTACGGCGGCTGGAAGGGCGACGTGGGCGGCGGCTTCACGCTGGACGCCGGTGTGCTGCATTACTACTACCCCGGCTCAAGCTCGCCCAAGGGCGGCAACTACAACAACACCGACCTCTATCTTGGCGCGTCCTACGGCAACTACTCGCTGAAGTATTCCTACACGCCCAGCGACTTCTTCAGCACGCCCGACAGCAAGGGCACGTGGTACCTGGATGGCACCGCGACGTTCGACCTGGGCGATGGCTGGGGCTTGCTGGGGCACCTGGGCTACCAAAAGCTGAAGAACCAAACAAACATGGACGGCGACTCCATCGGCCATTACGTGGACTACAAGCTGGGCGTGACCAAGGACATCAAGGGCTGGGTGTTGGGCCTGGCGGCAGTGGGCGCCACCAAGGACAACTGGCTGCCCACCAAGTACGGGCACCCGTCCGGCCGACTGGGCGCGGTGTTCTCGGTGGCTCGCACGTTCTAAACCTGAATCCGTGGCGGCGCTTTGATGGGCGCCGGCGTTTGGGGGGATTGATGGAGACGGCCTGATGGGGCCGTCCCCTTCAATTCCCCCTTTTTTTGTTCGTGGGCGGTGCGCTGATGAGCGGCGGTGGCGGGTCTGTGACGCGGGTCGGCACGCGCGCCACATGCTTGCTCAGGCGGGGTAAAAAACCGCGCGCGTTGCACACATCGCAATAATTGCCTCTAATGGGCGCGCACAAGATGCGACGGGGCACTTTCCGCGCATCACCCTGGCCGCTATCGTCGGTGGCCGGGGATTCAAGGAGCTTTGAGCGCAGTGACTATCGATTTCGAAGAAGCAATCAAGCCTTTTTCCTGGATGGAATACGAAGGCAACTTCTCGGTAAGCCTGAATGTCGGGGAATACAAGGAAGAAGTTTTCCGCCGCAGAAGGGAAGAGGGTTTCCTGGGGACGGGCTACGACTGGACCTCGCTGGCGGTCGTTTTTCTGACCGAGAAACAGCCGGACCTGGATGAGTCGATCGATTTCGACCCGGAAGCCGATACGTTCTGCGCTTATTCGTCCGATAGCGAAGCGCTTAAGGCCTTTGCCCTGGCGTTCAAGGCCGCTTGCGAAGACAAAAAGCTGATTCAAGACCTGTTTTCGCGGGCCGAACTGGACTGATCACCCGCCCAGGATAAAAAATATACTGGCGGCGTCAGAACAATATCCTGGGCGTCTTGATGATCGAAACCCGTTTGTTGCGGCAGTTTGTCGCCGTGGCGGAAACTCTGCATTTCAATCGCGCGGCACAGCGCCTGCACATGGCGCAGCCGCCGCTCAGTCAGGCTATTCGCCGGCTGGAAGCAGAGATTGGCGCGCCCTTGTTTGAACGCACCAATCGCAGCGTGGCGCTGACGCCGGCCGGCGCGGCTTTCCTGCAATCGGCACGCCACATTCTGGATGCGCTGGACGACGGCGTCGCCCACACGCGGCGCGTCGCCCAGGGCATGGACGGCCACCTGACTCTGACCTTCATCAACATTGCGCCGTACGCCGCGTTATTGCGCGCGTTGCGGGACTTCCGTGGCGCGCATCCCGCCGTGGCCTTCACGCTGCAAGAGGCCACCACGCAAGAGCAGGTGCTGGCGCTTGAGGCCGGCCAGGCCGATATCGGCTTCATGCGGTCTCCCGGCGCCACAACACCCAGCCTGCGATTTGAATCGCTGCTGCAAGAACCCATCCAGGTGGCCTTGCCCGCCGGGCATCCCCTGCATACGCGGGCGGTGGTCGATCTGGCGGCATTGAAAGACGAGGCCTTTGTGGCGTCGCCCCGACGGTTGGGCCAGGGCTTTCACGATCAATTGATCCAGCTTTGCCAGACCGCCGGCTTTGTTCCCCGGGTGGCGCAGGAAGCGCGCCAGTTGCAGACCGTGGCGGCGCTGGTGGCGGCAGGCTTTGGCGTGGCGCTGCTGCCGGCATCGGTGGCCCAGGCGGGGCGCGCCGACGTGGTGTTCCGGCCGCTGGCGGCCGATGCGCCGCCTGCCTTGTTGCGGGTGGACTTGTTGATGGCGTGGAATCCGTCGCGGGATTCTCCGGTCCGGGATCGGCTCCTGGACGCGATCCGTTCAGCCCGGCAAGACGTGCACGGCGAGCAAATCAAATAAGACGTAAAAGGTCTTATTCCAGCATGAATAAGATATTTTACGGATGTGGGGTGGCGCCCTAAGCTCGGCAACTGTCTTTGTCGAGCCCGGAAGCCTCATGCCCACCGCCGTCTATATCTTCTCTGTTTGCACCTTTGCCTTTGGCTTGTCGGAGTTTGTTGTCGCGGGCTTGGTGTCGGCGATGGCCGACAGCCTGCACGCCCGCATTGAAGCGGTGGGCACGGCGATCGCGGCCTATGCTTTCGGCGCCGCCATTGGCGCACCCATCCTGACTGCGTTGGTGGCGCACTGGCGCGACCGCCGCATCCTTGCGTGCGCCATGGCGATATTGGCGGTGGGCAGCGTGTTGATGAGCTTGTCCGCAACGTTGCCCATCTTGCTGGGCGTGCGCTTTGCCGTCGGCCTGGCGCATGGCGTCTTCATGGCCGTGGCGTCCGACGCGGCGACTCGGCTGGTGGACCCGACACGCGCGGGCCGCGCCGTCGCCGTCGTGTGGATCGGCCTGACCTTGGCTCTGGCACTGGGCGTGCCGCTGGGCACGTTCCTGGGCAGCGTGTGGTCCTGGCGGGTGGTGTTCCTGGCCATTGGTGTGTTGGCCTTGGTGGGGCTGGGCGGGCTGCTGTGCTGCATGCCGGGTCGGTCCAATCCGCCGCAGCCGGACACACAGTCGGGCTCACAGGCGGGGCCATTGGCAGGCCAGGGGCCAAGCCGACGGGGCAGCGTCCCGCCGCGACCCCAAGCCGGCTCCGGCATGGCCGCAGGCTTGCGGGCCATCGCCCATCCGCGCATGTTGACGACGGCCGGCGTCGGTGCGCTGGTCAGCGTGGCGACGTTCTGCTTTTTCACCTACGTGTCGCCCTACCTGTTGCAAGTCACGGGGGTAAGCGTGCGGCAGTTGAGCACGGCCATGCTGCTGTTCGGGGTCTTTTCGATTGGCGGCAATCTGCTGGGCGGGTATCTCGTGGACCGCATGGACCCCGACCGCGCCGCCATGCTGGCGTTGGCGGCCCTGGTGGCAACCTTGCTGGCCCTGTACCCATTGCGCGCGTCGTCTTGGGCCGTGCTGGTGCTGGCGGGGGCGCTGGGGCTGGTGTTTTTCTGCATTGTGACCGTGCTGACGCTGCGGCTGCTGAAACAGGCCCAACACTACGTGCCGGCGTTCACGGCCGTTGCGGCGGGCTTGAACATCGCGTCTTTCAACCTGGGCACCGCCGTGGGCGGCGGGCTGGGCAGCCTGACCATCGCCTGGGTGGGACTGCCCGTGCTGCCCCTGGCCGGAGCGGTGGCGGCGTTGGTCGCCATGATCGCGTTGTGGCGGCAATCGGGCGGCGCCGGCAGCACGCGAATGGCTTGACGGCGCTGCCTGGCAGGCGGGCCGTCCCCCCGGCCTTCCGGCCCCGTCAAAGACCATTTCCGGGAATCGGCGCAGTCCTTCTACAATCATGGGTTGCGTGTAATTCTGGACTGCGTGAGATGTCAGACGTTTTGAGTATTGAGTCCCTGGATCTGGAAGCCAGGGGGATCGCCCGCCGCGACGGCAAAGTCGTGTTCGTGGAAGGCGCGCTGCCGGGCGAACGGGTCACCACCGTGACGCTGCGCCGCAAGCCTTCCTACGAGATTGCTCGCGTGGACGAGGTCATGCGCCCGTCGTCGCAACGCGTCCAGCCGCGCTGCCCGCACTTTGGGGTCTGTGGCGGCTGTGCCATGCAGCATCTGGAACCCAGCACGCAAGTGGCCATCAAGCAACGGTCGCTGGAAGACACCTTCTGGCACGTCGGCAAGCTGCGCCCCGCGCTCATCCTGCCGCCGCTGCAAGGCCCCACCTGGGGCTACCGCTACCGCGCGCGCCTGTCGGTGCGCGTCGTGCCGAAGAAGGGCGGGGTGCTGGTAGGTTTTCACGAACGTAAAAGCAGCTATGTGGCCGACATGCGCGAATGCCATGTGCTGCCGCGCCACGTCAGCGACCTGCTGTTGCCGCTGCGCGAGATGATCGGTTCGATGTCGGCGCCTGACCGCATGCCGCAAATTGAAGTGTCGTTGGGCGATGGCGTGACAGCCCTGGTGCTGCGCCACCTGCTGCCCCTGACCGACGGCGACATCGCCATCCTGCGTGCCTTTGCCGCCAAGCACAACGTGCAGTGGTGGTTGCAGGCCAAGGGCCCGGAAACGGTGCACCCGCTAGAGCGCGAACATGCAGACACGCTGTCGTATACCATGCCCGAATTCGGCCTGCGCATGCCGTATCGGCCCACCGATTTCACGCAGGTCAACCACGCCATCAACCGCGCAATGGTGTCGCGCGCGTTGAAGCTGCTGGATGTGCAGCCCACCGACCGCGTCGCTGACCTGTTCTGTGGCCTGGGCAACTTCACCTTGCCGCTGGCAACGCAGGGCCGCGAAGCCGTGGGCGTGGAAGGCAGCAAGGCCCTGACCGACCGCGCGTTTGACGCGGCGGCGCGCCATGGCCTGGCCGAGCGCACCAGCTTTGCCACCTTGAACCTGTTCGAGGTGGACGCGCATTGGCTGCGCAGCCTGGGCTATTTCGACCGCATGCTGATCGACCCGCCGCGCGAAGGCGCGCATGCGGTGTCGCAGGCGCTGGCCGAATTGTCGGTGCAAGAGCGCCCGCGCCGCATCGTCTACGTGTCCTGTAACCCGGCCACGTTGGCGCGCGACGCGGCCATTCTGGTGCATGAAGGTGGGTACGAATTGAAGAGCGCCGGCGTCATCAACATGTTCCCGCACACGGGCCATGTGGAATCGATTGCGGTGTTCGAATCGTTGGACGCCGAGGCTGTGGCCGAGGTCAAGGAACGCGCACGCCAGCGCGCCATCCAGGCCGATGCCGACGCCATCGCGGCAGAAGAGGCCAAGGCGCTTGCCGCCGCTGAAAAAGCGGCTGCGAAGCAGGCGGCCACTGATGCCTACCATGCGCGCGTTGCTGCTGAAGCTGCCGAAGCGGGCGTTGCCGCCGAAGCCATCGAAGCCGGGGTGGCGCAAGCCGACATCGACGCCGTCGCGGAACCGGTCGCGCCTGCAAAAGACTGATCGCCCCAGCGCCGGCTGGCCGCGGTTGGCTTGGCGTTCGTGCCGTTCAGCGTGGCCGCGTACATGGCCAGTGCCGTCGAACTACGCTGCCGGAACCGCGCTAGCCTGACCAAGGCCCGTGCTGTGCCAGGGCCGGTACTGGCACAGCCTTTAGTGCGAGCGCCCCAGCGTTTCCAGAATCGGGCAATCGGGCCGATCGTCGCCATGGCAGTTCTGCGCCAGATGCTTGAGCGTGGCGGCCATGTCGCGCAGCGCTTCGGCCTTGCGCTCCAGCTCCTGCACATGCTCCAGCGCAATGCGCTTGACGTCCGCGCTGGCGCGGCTGCGGTCCTTCCATAGCGCCAGCAATTCGTTCATCTGCTCAACGGAAAATCCCAGGTCGCGCGCGCGGCGCACGAAGCGCAGCGTGTGCAAGTCGTGGTCGCTGTAAACCCGGTAGCCGGAATCCGTGCGGACCGCCGGCCCGATCAGGCCGATGCTTTCGTAGTACCGGATCATCTTGGCCGAGATGCCCGAGCTTTTTGCGGCTTCGCCGATATTCATGGTCAGACTCCTGGTATCAAGCGTGCGCAGTGCGCGGCCGGAACGCCTTCAAGCGCAGCGCGTTGCCCAGCACGAAGACGCTGGACAAGGCCATTGCGCCCGCGGCAAAGATGGGCGACAGGGACAGGCCGAAGGCGGGGTACAACACACCGGCCGCCAGCGGGATCAAGGCGGCGTTGTAGGCGAAGGCCCAGAACAGGTTCTGGCGGATATTGGCCAGCGTGGCACGGCTGAGCGCGATGGCGTTGGGCACGCCGTGCAGGTCGTCGGCCATCAACACGACCGAAGCGGCCTCGATGGCCACATCCGTGCCCGTGCCGATGGCAATGCCGGTATCGGCGGCGGCAAGGGCCGGCGCGTCGTTGATGCCGTCACCCACGAAGGCCACCTTGCGGCCGCCTTCGCGCAGCGTTTCAATCGCCTGCACCTTGCCGTCCGGCAGCACTTCGGCGCGCACTTCGTCAATGCCCAATTGACGCGCGACGGCGGCCGCCGTGTAGCGGTTGTCGCCGGTGATCATGGCCGTCTTCAAGCCCTGGGCATGCAGCGCGGCAATGGCTGATACGGCGGACGGCTTGATCGGGTCGGTCACGGCCATCATGGCTGCGGCCTTGCCATCGACCGCCACGTAGATAGGCGTCTTGCCTTCGTTGCCCCAATCGGTGGCTTGCGCGCCAAAGCCGCTGACGTCCACGCCGCGTTCTGCCATCAGCCGTGCCGCGCCCGCCAACATCTTGCGGCCCGCCACGGAAGCTTCCACGCCTGCGCCGGTGATAGCGGCAAAGCCATCGGCGGGCAGCAGCGCGATCTTGCGCGCCTCGGCGGCCGCCACAATGGCCAGCGCGATGGGGTGCTCGGAACGCGCCTGAACCGACGCCACCCATTGCAGGACGTCTTGCTCGTCGTAACCGGGGGCCGGCGCCAATTCGGTCAGCGTCGGCTTGCCCAGCGTCAGCGTGCCGGTCTTGTCGAAGGCCACCACGTTGACGTCGCGCAGCGTCTGCAACGCGTCGCCCTGGCGGAACAGCACGCCCATGTCGGCCGCGCGCCCGGTGCCCACCATGATGGACGTGGGCGTGGCCAGCCCCATCGCGCAAGGGCAGGCGATGATCAGCACCGCCACCGCGTTGACCAGCGCGTGCGACAGCGCGGGCGTCGGGCCAAGAAAGAACCAGGTCAGGAAGGTGAGCAGGGCGGCCGCCATCACGGCCGGCACGAACCACGCGGTAACCTGGTCGACCAGCGCCTGGATGGGCAGGCGCGCGCCCTGGGCGGCTTCCACCATGCGAATAATGCGGGCCAGCATCGTGTCGGCGCCGGTGTGCGTCACGCGCAGGGTAAAGCTGCCCGACGTGTTCAAGGTGCCGCCGGTGGCTTGCATGCCGGGCTGCTTTTCGACCGGGACGGGCTCGCCCGTCAGCATCGATTCGTCCACATACGAATTGCCTTCGATGATGTCGCCGTCCAGCGGGATTTTTTCGCCCGGGCGCACGATGACGACGTCGCCCTTCTTGACCTTTTCGATCTCGACATCAAACGCCTGCCCGTCACGCATGACGCGCGCGGTGCGCGGCTGCAAGCCGATCAAACGCTTGATGGCCGCGCCCGTCTTGCCCTTGGCGCGCGCTTCCAGCATGCGGCCCAGCAAGATCAATGTGACGATGACCGCCGCCGCTTCGAAATACACGTTGCGTGCCGCCTCGGGCAACCAGCCGGGCGCGAAAGTAGCCACCACGGAATAGCCCCAGGCAGCGCCCGCACCCAACGCCACCAGCGAATTCATCTCGGGCGCGCGCCGCCACAGCGCCGCGAAGCCCTTGGTGAAGAAGTGGCGACCGGGCCAGACCAGCACGACCGTCGTCAGCACAAACTGCATCAGCCAGCTATTTTGCTGGCCGATCGTGCCCAGCACCCAATGGTGCATGGCGGGAATCAGGTGCGAACCCATTTCCAGCAGGAAGACCGGCAACGTCAGCACCAGTGCCACGGTGAATGCGCGTTGCAGGCGCTGAGCTTCGGCATCGCGCGCTTGCGATTGGCGTTCGGCATGGTCGTCCTGCGCGGCGATGGGCCGAGCTTCGTAGCCCATCTTCACAACGGCATCCACCAAGGCCTGCGGTTGCGCGGCGGCGGGGTCAAACGACACCAGTGCGCGTTCGGTGGCCAGGTTGACCTGCGCCTGGGCCACGCCGGGCACCTGGGTCAGGGCCTTTTCCACGCGTTTGACGCACGAGGCGCACGTCATGCCTTCAATGGCAAGTTCCAACTGGGTGGAGGAGGGGCTGGCAACGCTCATGGCTGTTCTCTAAGTGGACGGGAGCTTGCAGTTTCATCCTTCCCATGGTGGGAAGGTCAAGACGGATTTTATGCTTGACCTTGCCATTATGGGAATGTTTAAGCTGCGGATCATGGCGTGCGAAACCACTGCGCGCCGCCCCTGACTTTATGGAGAACACCATGAGCATCGAATTCCAAGTCCCTGATATGACCTGCGGCCACTGCGTCAAGACGATCACCGGCGCGGTCACCGACGTCGCACCCGGTGCCACGGTAACCGTAGACCTGCCGACGCACCGCGTCACGGTGTCCGGTACGGATCAGGCCGACAAGGTTGAAGCCGCCATCCGCGACGCCGGCTACGAGCCCGCCCGGGTCTAACCGCGTCGCCATCGAAGGGCGGTTATGATAGAAACCGCTTTTCGATCTTCCTTGCTTGATCGTAAAAAACTATCGATCAATTTACTTTATTAAATTTGATTAATTGATAGCCGGCATTTATCATTCTTTCCATGGTGGTCAAACAAACCCCGCTACCCGCTACCCAAGGAGAGATTTGAATGCTGCAAAACCGCGAAGGCCAACGTGTTCCGAACGTAACGTTCCCCGTCCGTGAGGACAACACGTGGAAGAAGGTCACGACCGACGATCTGTTCAAGAACAAGACGGTTGTCGTCTTCTCGCTTCCCGGCGCTTTCACGCCGACCTGCTCGTCCACCCACTTGCCGCGCTACAACGAACTGGCCCCCGCGTTCTTTAACGCCGGCGTCGACAGCATTGTGTGCGTGTCGGTCAACGATACCTTCGTCATGAACGAATGGGCCAAGGACCAGGAATCGGCCAACATCACGTTGCTGCCTGACGGCAACGGCGCTTTCACCGAAGGCATGGGCATGCTGGTCGACAAGAGCGACCTGGGCTTCGGCAAGCGCAGCTGGCGCTATTCGATGCTGGTCAAGGACGGCGTCGTGCAAAAGATGTTCATCGAACCGGAAAAGGAAGGCGACCCGTTTGAAGTGTCGGACGCCGACACCATGCTGGCGCACATCGCCCCGACGGCCAAGAAGCCCGACCAAGTCGTCGTGTTCTCCAAGCCGGGCTGCCCGTTCTGCGTGGAAGCCAAGGCACTGCTGGACGAAAAGGGCTACGCCCCGATCGAAATCCCGCTGGAAAACAAGGTGCGTGGTCGCGTGATCGGCGCCGTGTCCGGCAAGGGCACTGCCCCGCAAGTGTTCATCAACGGCACGCTGATTGGCGGCCTGGAAGACCTGAAGGCGCACTTCGCCTAAGGGCATACGGGGCAGTTGCCCCAAACAGCCGGGCAGGGGGCCAGCCCCCGCGCCCGGCCGGTGCCGGCAGGCGGTAGCAGCAAGACCGCCTTGCCCGCGCCGGCCCGAGCTTCCCTTTTTACGCACCCTTACTGCATTCCTTGTGCGACCCCCAGCGGCGTCGCCGGACGGTGTTCGTCCCGAGGATGCGCAACAAGGCGGAACTCGCCTTTAGAAACCTTGCTACCCGCAACAGGGGAACCACAGTCATGAAAACTCTGCATACCGATATCGCCATCATTGGAGCCGGCACGGCCGGTCTGGCCGCTTATCGCGCCGCGAAGGCGGCGGGCAAGCGTGCCCTGCTTATCGAAGGCGGCCCCTACGGCACGACCTGCGCCCGCGTGGGCTGCATGCCGTCCAAGCTGTTGATCGCCGCTGCGGAAGCGGCCCACAACGCCGCGCACACCGACGCCTTTGGCGTGCACGTGGGCGGCGAAATCACGGTGGACGGCGCGGAAGTCATGGATCGCGTCAAGCGCGAACGCGGTCGCTTCGTGGGCTTTGTGCTGGACGGCGTTGAGAACATTCCTGCCGAAGACAAGCTGCGCGGCTATGCCCGGTTTGTGTCGGACACCGTGTTGCAGATCGACGATCACACCGAAGTGCATGCGTCGCGCGTGGTCATCGCCACGGGTTCGCGGCCGTCGGTTCCGCCGCCTTTCCGCGCGCTGGGCGACCGCCTGGTGGTGAACGACGACGTCTTTGCGTGGGACGACCTGCCGCGCCGCGTGGCGGTGTTCGGCCCCGGCGTGATCGGGCTGGAGCTGGGCCAGGCGTTGGCGCGACTGGGCGTTGATGTGCGCGTGTTCGGCGTCAGCGGCAGCCTGGGTGGCATCAGCGACCCGCAAGTTCGCCAAAGTGCCCGGAAGATCTTCCAACGCGAGTTCTATCTGGATCCGGATGCCCGGGTGCTGGAGACCACGCGAGTGGGCGACGAAGTGGAAGTGCGCTACGTGACGCTGGATAACGCCGAACGCATCGAACGCTTTGACTACGCGCTGGTCGCCACCGGCCGCCGCGCCAACGTGGACGGGCTGGGCCTGGAAAACACGTCGCTGGAATTGAACGTGCACGGCGTGCCGGTATTCAACCGCGAAACGATGCAGGCAGGCGATTCCGCCATCTTCATCGCGGGTGACGCCAACGCCGATGCGCCGTTGCTGCACGAAGCCGCCGACGAAGGCCGCATCGCCGGCGAGAACGCCGCGCGCTTCCCCGATCTGCAAAACGGGCTGCGCCGCGCGCCGCTGGCGGTGGTGTTCTCGGACCCGCAGATCGCGTTGGCGGGGCAGGGCTATGGCCGCCTTATTCCCGGCACGTTCGTTGTCGGCGAGGTGGACTTCAGCGACCAGGGCCGTTCGCGCGTGATGCTCAAGAACAAGGGCCTGCTGCACGTTTACGCAGACATTGCCACGGGCCGTTTCCTGGGCGCTGAAATGGTCGGCCCCAGCGCCGAGCACATTGGCCACTTGCTGGCCTGGGCGGTGCAGCAGGAATTGACGGTGGCGCGCATGCTGGAAATGCCGTTCTACCACCCCGTCATTGAAGAGGGCCTGCGCACGGCGTTGCGCGACGCTGCCGCCAAGCTGGCTGCCGCCCGCGAATCCGTGTGCAGCGAAACGCAGGAACAAGAAACGGTTTGACCGTGTGAAGCAGGGGCGGCGGCCCCTGAACGGGAAAGGCCCGATCCATCAGGATCGGGCCTTTTTTTCTGATCGCCAATGAGCTGGTCGATGTAGCCGACTCAGTCACCAGGGTCGTCTTAGTCGTCCGATTGCTTCTTCGGCACCGGGAACGGGTTCTCGCGGTACTGCAAGGTGAAGCCGGCGCGTTCGTCCTGGCCAAGCTCGCGGGCAAGGTAGGGCATGGCTTGCTTCAGGCCTTCGTGCAGCGTCCACGGCGGGTTGATCAGGAACATGCCGCTGCCATGCAGGCCATAGCCGTCAATGGTGGCCTTCTTGACCGTCAGCGTGGCATGCAGCCAGCTCTTGACCTTCAGGTTTTCAAAGTGGCGCGCCATTTCGCTGGCTTCGCGACGCTGCACCAGCGGATACCAGACGGCGATCGTGCCGGTGGCAAAGCGCTTGATGCATTCCTTCACGGTGATCAACGTGCGGCGATAGTCGTGCTTGTCTTCGTACGACGGGTCGATCAGCACCATGCCGCGCCGCGTGGGCGGCGGCAGCAGGGCCTTCACGCCTTCGAAGCCGTCATCGCCATAGATCGTGGTCTGGCGTTGCGCCGTGCGGCCCTGGTGTTCCAGGTTGACGACCAGCGTGTCGATCTCGGTCGGGTGCATTTCAAACAGGCGCAGGCGGTCGGACGGGCGCATCACGTCCAACGCCAACCACGGCGAGCCGGGGTAGCGCTTCAAGCGGCCATTGGTGTTGTAGTCGCGAATGCGCGCGACGTAGTCGGCCAGCAGCGGCGGCAGGTCCTTGGCTTCCCACAGGCGGCCAATGCCTTCCTCGAATTCCGAGGTCTTGTTTGCCCAGTCGCTTTCCAGGTTGTACAGGCCTGCGCCGGCGTGGGTGTCCACGACCCAGTAGGGCGCGTCTTTTTTGTTGAAGTAGTCCAGGGTGTGGACCAGGATGGCGTGCTTGAGCACGTCGGCGTGGTTGCCGGCGTGAAAGGCGTGGCGGTAACTGAACACGGGGCGTTCTGCCTCAGTCGGCCGGCCGGATCGCGGCCAGCTCGTCGGTGAAAATGCCGTCGATGCCCCAGTCCAGCAGCAAGCGGGCACGTTCGGGGTCATTGACGGTCCAGGCCGCGATTCGATAGCCGGCGGCGTGCACGGCGTCGATCAATTCGCGGGTTGCGTCTTTTTGGTTGATGTTCAGCGCCACGCACTGGTACTTGGCAAGGCGTTCGCGCCAGTCGGCGGGCACCTTTTCCACCAGCAGGGCGCGCGGCAGTTCGGGGGCGGCTTCCAGCGCCGCTTGCAAGGCTTCTTCGGCAAACGAAGATAGCAGCGGGGGCGTGCTTGCGCCTTGCCACAGCTGCTTGCAGGCCAGCGCCACGGCGGCGCCGGTTTCGGCCTCGCGACCCGGGCACGGCTTGATTTCAACGTTGCTGGCAATGCCATTGGCCACGGTGTAGCGGGCCACGGCGGCGAAGGTGGGCAGGGGTTCGCCCGCGTAAGCGGCCGAGTGCCAGCTGCCGAAATCCAGTTGTGCCAGTTCGCTGTAGGTCTTGGCGGCGGCCGGGCCGGTGCCGTTCGAAGTGCGGTCGACGTCGTCGTCGTGCATCAGCACCAGCACGTTGTCGCGGCTCAGTTTGACGTCGTATTCGAACATCGTGAAACCGTGCTCGGCGCCCACGCGCATCGCGGCCAAGGTGTTCTCCGGCGCCAAACGACCGCCGCCACGGTGGGCGATGTAACGGGAATAGGGCCAGGAGGGAAGATTTGCGGTCATGTTGGTGATGCTTGGGGTTCTTGGGGACAGGGTTGCAAGGATACTCCTTCTTGGGGGGCGATTCGGCGCTGGACCCCGCCGCTGGGCGCCAGCCAGGTGGGGCGGCGGGGTGGCCCCTTTTTACTTGGGCGCCACTTTGCCTTGGGACACATCCATGATCATCCGGCTGGCCAGGTACAGGCGCGGCACGATGCTGTTGATCTGAATGTATTCCGCGTCATTCGAGTGCGCACCGAAGCCGCTCAAACCCATGCCTTCAACCACGGGGCCGCGCGCCTTCAAGGCCGCGAACGCCGCGTCCGTGCCGCCGCCGCTGGCCCGGTCCACCACCTTCAACGGCAGGTCCAGTTCCTGGTAGATCTTGACGCCATGCTGGGCCAGCGCGCGCGAGGCATCGGTGGCTTCCAGCGGCGGGCGGCGCACCTCGAACTTCACGCTGACCTTCGATTCGGGCAGCAGTTTTTTCTGCACGCGTTCTTCCAGCGTTTTCGCCAGGGCGTCAAAGTCGGACACGCGCAAGGCGCGCGCGTCAGCCTGCGCGGTGGCCTGGCCGGGGATCACATTGCGATTGGTGCCCGCCTGCGCCACCGTCCAGTTCAGCTTCAGGCCATCTTCCGGCTTGGAAAGCTTGTCCAGTTGCAGCAACTGGTGCGCCAGTTCATACAGCGCATTGACGCCGCCTTCAGGGCGGGCGCCCGCGTGCGAGGTCTTGCCTTGCACCGTCAGGTACGCCGCGCCGATGCCGCTGGTGGCCAGGGTCAGGCGGGGTTCGGTGCCGCCGCCTTCAAAGGAAAACACCGCGTCCTGGTCCGCGCCCAGCCGCGTGATGGTGCTGCGCGCGCCCGGCGAACTGATCTCTTCGTCGCCGTTGATCAGCACGGTCAGCGTGCCGAAATCTTTGAATCCCAGCTTTTGCAGCAGCGTCAGGGTGTGGATGATCGTCGCCACGCCGTGCTTGTCGTCGGCAATGCCCAGCCCGTAGGCCTTGTCGCCGTCAACGCGGAACGGCTGGTCTTTCAGCATGCCGTTGCGGTAGACGGTGTCCATGTGGGCGATCAGCATGATCTTCTTGGTGCCGGTGCCCTTGAACTCGGCGTGCACCATCGGGCCAACCTTTTCCGGCGTGTCGTCCAGTCGGAACACATCGGTGGCGGGGATGATCTCGACCGTGCCACCCAGCGCCTTCAGGCGGTCGCGGATCAAGTCCGCGATGCGTTCGACGCCTTCCACGTCCTTGCTGCCGGATTCAATGTTGACCAGGTCGCGCATGGTGTCCAGCATGGCTTGTTGCTGGGCTTTGGCGGCGTCGTGCACGGCGGCCACCGGCGCGGCCAGCGCCCCGTGCGCCCCGCCCAGGAAGGCAAGAGCCAGGCAGGCGGGCAGGACGTGCTGGCGGAAAGAGGTAAGCGGCATTGATGGAACCCTTTATAAAGTTGCACAGGAAAGGGCGTCGGCGAACGGCCGGCGTCGGGGCGCGGCACGGTGATCGGCCGGCCCCACGGGCCAAGATACGGGTGGCTACGGGGACCGGAAACGGGAATTTCCCGGGTTGACGGTGCAACGCTTCGGTGGGAAGCGCCCCGTCTGCGCCCGCCCGGGATAAACCTGAAGAGAATCTAAAGGCCCGATGCAAGTGAGAAATGCTAAAATCCGCCCGCTGATCCGGTAATAACCGGTATGGGAATAGGGCGAATCAAGTTCGCCCTTTTTTTTGCGTTTTCTTTTGCGTTTTCGTGCGGCTTTGGGTGGACACCCCCGAAGCGCGGCAACAGGGATTCCATGTTCGAATTTATTCGCAGCCATCGGCGCTGGATGCAGCTCATCCTGCTGCTTCTGATTGTGCCGTCCTTCTTCCTGGTCGGAATTCAAGGCTATGACAGCTTCATGCGCAAAGAGCCGGAGTTGGCGACGGTCGCTGGCCAGCCGATTTCTCGCGCCGAGTTTGACCAGGCGCACCGCAACCAGCTTGAGCAGATGCGTCAGCGTCAGGGCGCCCGCTTTGACCCGGCCGTCTCCGACACGCCCGCCTTGCGCGAAGGCCTGCTGAACCAGCTGATCAATCAGCGTCTGCTGGCCAACGTCGCGGTGGACAACCGCTTCAACGTGTCGGACGAAACGCTGCGCAACACCATCGCCGCGATTCCCGAAGTACAGGACAACGGCCGCTTCTCGCCCGAGCGTTATCGCCAGGTACTGGCCGCGCAGGGCATGTCGCCGACCTCGTTCGAAGCCGGCCTGCGTCGCGATCTGGCCGTAGGCCGCGTGCTGGACCCGGTGGGCCAATCGGCCCGCGCGCCCGCCGAAGTGGTCGCCTCGCTGGAATCGGCCCTGACGCAGCAGCGCACCGTGCAATTGCGCCGCTTTGCCGCCGAGGACTATCGCTCGCAAGTGACCGTGACGCCGGCCGATATCCAGGCCTGGTACGACGCCAACAAGCAGCAACTGCAAATTCCCGAACAGGTCCAGGTGCAATATCTGGTGCTGGACGAAGCTGCCGCCACGCAGGGCATCCAGGTCAAGGACGAAGACCTGACGGCCTATTACGAGCAAAACAAGAACCGCTTTGGTCAGCCCGAACGCCGCCGCGCCAGCCACATCATGATCGAGCTGGCTCCGGGCGCCTCGGAAGATGCCCGCAAGGCTGCCCGCGCCAAGGCCGAAGACCTGGCCAAGCAAGCCGCCGCCGATCCGGCCAAGTTTGCCGAACTGGCAACCAAGAATTCGCAGGATGCCGGTTCCGCCGCCAAGGGCGGTGACCTGGGCTGGCTGGCGCCGGGCATGTTGTCCGGCCCGCTGGAAAAGGCCATTTTCAGCCAAACCAAGGACCAGGTGTCCGGCGTGGTTGAAAGCCCGGCCGGCTTGCACATCGTCAAGGTCACCGAGATCCAGCCCGCCGCCATCAAGCCGCTGGCCGAGGTCAAGGACCAGATCACCGGTGAGGTGCGCAAGCAACTGGCCGCCGTCCACTTTTCGGAAATGGCCAGCCAGCTGAACAAGCAGGTCTACGACCAGCGCGACAGCCTGCAACCGGCCGCCGACGCGGTGGGCTTGAAGCTGCGCACCGCCTCGGGCGTTACCCGCGAAGGCTTGCTGCCCGCCGACAAGGCCGGCCCCGGTTCCGCCGCGGACAGCCCGGATGCCGAGCTGCTGGACAACCCGCGCGTACGCCAAGCGCTGTTCTCGGCCGAAGTGATGCGTGAAAAGCAGAATTCCGGTGTGATCGAATTGTCGCCCGCCATCATGATGGCGGTGCGCGTGGCCAACATCGAACCGGCCCACGTGCCTGTGTTGGACAAGGTCAGCGATTCCATCCGCGCCCGTCTGCTGCAAGAGCGTTCGGCCGAAGCCGCCAAGAAGGCCGGCGAAGCCGCGTTGGCGGCCGACAAGGCCAACCCGGCCGCCGCGCCGGAAGGCTTCTCGCCCGCTGTGACGATTTCGCGCCAGGACCCCAAGAACTTGCCGCAGCCCGTGGTGGATGCCGCGATGCGCCTGCCGTCCTCGCCGCTGCCGGGTTACACCGGTGTGCAGTCGGGTGCGGACTACACGCTGGTGCGCCTGGAAAAGGTTGAGGCCGGTTCGGTCGACGCCACCGCCAAGGACCGTCTGACGCAGCAACTGTCGGGCGGCCTGGGCCAGGCTGAAATCGAAGCGCTGCTCAAGATGCTGCGCGAGCAATACAAGGTTCAGGTGCTGCCCAGCGCCGCCGACGTCATTCGCGGCGATCAGCCGCAGGCAGCGGGCTGATCCGTCAGCACCCGGGGCCTTGCGGGTAAGGGCCCCGGTCCTTGGACTATTAGTTAGTTCAACAGTGGCTGCAACGTCGGCCACACGTTGTCCAGCAATTGGGGCTGGGCATCCTCGTTAGGGTGGATGCCGTCAGCCTGGAACATCGCCCGGTTTGTTGCCATTCCCTCCATCAGGAATGGCACCAGCCGGGCGTTTTCGTTTTTGGCGACCGTGGAAAACAGCTGCGCGAAACGTTGCGAGTAGTCCCGTCCGTAGTTGGGCGGGATCTGCATGCCCACGATCACGACCTTGGCGTCGGCTTGCTTGGCAGCCTGCGCCATCGTGCGCAAGTTTTGTTCGGTCATGGTCAGCGACAAGCCGCGCAGCGCATCGTTCGACCCCAGTTCCAGCACCACCACGGCCGGCGCATGCTGACGCAGCAGCGCCGGCAGGCGCGCCACGCCACCGCTGGTGGTGTCGCCGCTGATGCTGGCATTGACGACCTGGTACTTAGGGTATTGTTCGGAAACCCGCGCCGCCAGCAGCGGTACCCAGCCCGTGCCGCGCTTGATGCCGTATTCGGCGGCCAGGCTGTCGCCCACCACCAGCACGGCCCTAGGCGCGGAACCCTGGGCCGCCACGGCGGTCTGAGCGTGGGCGGGAAGCGCCATGACGGCGAGACTCAGGGCGGACGTAAGACGCAGAAGGGAAAATAGGCGCATGGATAGCAAGAATTCGATCGAAGTGAAAGGGCTGGGCAAGCGGGTCGCCGATGCCGGCGGGACGCTTTCTATCCTGGAAGGCATTGATTTTACGGTCCAGGCGGGTAGCGCCGTGGCGATCACCGGAAGTTCCGGCTCGGGCAAGTCTACGTTGCTGGGACTATTGGCCGGGCTGGATGTTCCCAGCGTGGGCAGCGTGCACCTGGCCGGACAGGACCTGTTCGCCCTGGACGAAGACGGCCGCGCGCGCTTGCGGGCCAACCATGTGGGCTTTGTCTTTCAGTCATTCCAGCTGTTGCCGAACCTGACGGCGCTGGAAAACGTGATGCTGCCGTTGGAGCTGGCGGGCCTACCCGCGCGCGAACCGGCCCAGGCCATGCTGGAACGCGTGGGCCTGGGCGCGCGCTTGCACCATTACCCGCGCACGCTGTCGGGTGGCGAGCAACAGCGCGTGTCGCTGGCGCGCGCCTTCGTGGTGGAGCCCGACCTGCTGTTTGCCGACGAGCCCACCGGCAGCCTGGACGCCGCCACGGGCGTCACTGTTATCGATCTGATGTTTGACCTGCACCGCGAACACGGCACCACGCTGGTGCTGGTCACGCACGACTCGCAACTGGCCGCGCGCTGTGCACGCCAACTGGTGTTGGCGGCCGGCCGGATGGTCCAGGGCGACTGACGCGCCCGGGCGTTTCCGGCCTTAGCCTTGGCCTTATTTGGCCTTCGCCACGGCCTGGTTCCACGCCGTAACCACCGCTTCATAATCGGTGGCGGCCGCTTCCTGGCTGACCGGGAAGATCTTGATCGACGCCAGATCGGGCAGGGGGGTCAGGCTGGCCACGGCCACGTCAGTGCGGGTCGGGCGGCGAAAGTTCTTCACCAATTGCGCTTCCTGCGATTCCTTGCTGAGCAAGCCGTCGTACAGCGCCTTGGCCGCATCCAGGTTCTTGGCGCCCTTGATGATGAACATGCCTTCAGGCGCCAGGTAGCTGCCCTCGGTCGGGTAGACCAGCTTGATCTCTTTTTGCCCGCCCGCCACGTATTCCTGCGCCGCGTATTCCAGCGTCATGCCGACCGCATATTCGCCGGCCGCCACGCCCTTGTAGGTGGTGCCTGACGACGCGGTAACGACGGCGTTGGCGGCGATCTTGTCCAGCCCGGGCTGACCGAATTGCTTGTACAGCCCGTACACCAGCATGTACGCCGTGCCGCTTTTCGACGGGTCGGTGATCGCGAACTTGTTCTTCCACTGCGGCTGCATCAGGTCCGACCAGGTGGCGGGCGCGGGCAGGCCCTTCAACTGGCGTTCGTTGACCATCATCACCATCACGTGCACGTTCGTGCCCACCCACAGGTCATCCGGGCCACGGAATTCGGCCGGAATCTTGTCCAGGTCGGCCGAGCGGTAGGGCTGCAACTGCTGGCGATACGCGCCCAGCGTGCCAAAACCGCCGCTCCAGAAAAGATCGCCGCGGGGGTTCTGCGATTCAGCTTCGATGCGCTTCATCATCGTGCCCGTGCCGCCCGTGACGGGCTGCACGTTCAGCTTGGGGCTCTTCTTTTTCACCGCATCCAAGGCGGTCTCGATGGTTTCCGTGTTGTTCGACGAATACAGCACGACGTTCTGGGCGTGCGCCGCGCCGGCGGCCAGGGTGGTGGCCAACAGGCTGGTCTGGATCAAGTGCTTGATTTGCATGGGTAACCTTTCGAACTTTAGGGGGTTATTTGCCGGAGAACAGCTTGATGCGAAATGCCTTGACCGACACGATGATGGGCAGAACGATCACCGTGACCAGCGCCGCGCCGTAGGCCGACGCCATGCCCAGCCTGCCGCCGTCAACCTGGCGGAAGATGGCGATCGGCATGGTTTCCAGGCCGCCGCTGTAGGCCACGATGGACGCCGACAGCTCCGAGATGGTCGTCAGCCACATCAGGATCGCGGCGGAAATGATCGACGCCTTCATAGCGGGCAGGATCACTTTGAAAAACGTCATCAGCGGCGACACGCCCAGGCTGATCGACGCTTCTTCAATGGAATCGGGAATATTGAACAGCACCGATGATGCGTTGCGTACCGCGAACGGCAGGCGGCGCACCGTGTAGCACAGCACCATGATGCCGGCGGTGCCGGCCACCACCAGCCAGCCCGTGTTGAACGTCTGCACCAGCGCAATGCCCAGCACCGTGCCGGAAATCGTCAGCGGCAGCACCACGATGTAGTCCAGCACTTGCGTGAAGGCACTGCGCTTCTTGATCGTCAGATAGCTGACCAGCACCGCGAAGGCCACGCCCAGCACCGTGGCCATCGAAGCGAATTTCAGCGAATTCAGGATCGGTTCGGGCGCCCCGTGCAGCGCGCGCTGCATGCTGGCCAATGACCATTGGCCCCATTGCATGACGGGCCCGCTGGTCTTGGTGAAGGCGGCGATGAACACGATGATCAGCGGCAGCATCGACACCAGGATCACCAGGCCGACGCCGCCCGCATACAGCACCGCCGTCCAGGAACGCACCCGCACGGCGGCCGGTGCGCGGCCCTGCGTCATGGTGTAGACCTTGCGTTCCACCACGCGCTTCTGAAAGAACAGCACGATGGCCACGATGGCGATCGACACGACCGACATGGCGCTTTGCAACGTGGGGCTGCCGCCCATTTCACTGACGAAGGTGTTGTACGTCATGACGGACAAAAGCGGCACGCGGCTGCCCAAAAGCATCGCCAACGCAAAGTTGCCCACCACCAACGTAAACACCACCAGCGCGTTCACCAGCACGGCGGGCAGCAGCACCGGCACCAGTACGCGCAGCCGCGTCAGCAACGGCGGCGTGCCCAGGCTAAGGCCCGCTTCTTCAAGCTGGCCGTCAAACCCGCGCAGCGCGGCCAGCACGCCCAGGTAAATGTAGGTGTAGTAGACGAGCGTCATGGAAAACACCATGCCCGTCCAGCCGTAGAACGACGGCAACGAAATACCTACGTCGCCCAGCAGATTGGTCAACAGGCCGTTATTGCCCAACAGCAGCAGCCAGGACTGGCCCACGATGATCTCAGGGATCACGATGGTCAACACCGGCAGAATCGCGACCAGGTTCTTCAGCGGAAAGTCGTAGCGCGCCACCAGGTACGCAAACGGCACGCCCACCAGCACGGTGCAGGTGGTGACGGCCAGGCCCAGGAGCAGGGTGTTGCCGAACGCCTCCAGGTATTGCGAGTCGGCCAGCAACGCCTTGAAGCCGTCCAGCGTGAAGCCGCCGTCCTGGCCCGTGATGCTGTTGCCGAACAGCACCCCTAGCGGATACAGCACAAAGAACAGAAGCAGGACCAGGCTGATCGCGGTCAGGATGCCCCAGGGCCACCATTTGATTTTCATGGCGCGCGCGTCCTCAGGCGTTGACGACGCGGCTGTCGGCGGGGATCAGCACCTGCACCGATTCGCCGGGCTGGAACTGCGCCACCATGTTGCCGGCATGCAGTTCGACGCGGATCTCCGTGCCGTTGTCCAGCGCGATGCGGTAGGCCGTCTTGAAGCCCAGGTATTGGCGGCGCAGCACCTTGCCGGGCAGCGTATTGGGCACGTAGGGCGTGGGGGCCATCAGCGCCAGTTCTTCCGGGCGCGCGATCAGCACGCCGCTGGCGTCCAGCCGCGCGCTGCCTTGCACCCCATCAAAGCCCAGCCCGCACAGTTCATAACGCACGTGCCCTTGCGGTGCGCCCGCCAACCCGGTTTGCGCGGGCACCGGAATGACGTTGGCCGACCCGATGAAGTCCGCCACGTACGCGTTGACGGGCGTGCCGTACAGGTCTTCAGGCGTGCCCAATTGCGCGATGTTGCCGTGGTCCATGATGGCGATGCGGTCCGACATCGCCAGCGCCTCTTCCTGGTCGTGCGTGACAAATACGGTGGTGATACCCGCTTCCCGCACCAGGTCCAGGATCACGTCCCGCATCTGCAAGCGCATCTTGGCGTCCAGGTTGGACAGCGGTTCATCCATCAGCAGCACGCGCGGCCGGATCACCAGCGCGCGGGCCAGCGCTACCCGCTGGCGCTGGCCGCCGCTCATCTGGGCGAGGTAGCGGTCAGCCAGTGCCAGCAGGCCGACGTTGTCCAGCGCTTCGTTCGCGCGCCGCGTGATGTCGGCGCGGGCAACGCCCCGGGCGCGCAGCCCGTACGCCACGTTGTCAAACGCGGTCTTGTCCGGGAACAGCGCGTAGTCCTGAAACACCATGCCGATGTCGCGGCGGTGGGCGGACACGTGCGTCACATCGTCCTGGTCGAACAGCAGGCGGCCGCCATCGGGCGCATAAAAGCCCGCAATGCAGCGCAGCAAGGTGGTTTTGCCGCAGCCGCTGGGCCCCAACAGCGTGTAGAACGCGCCGTCGGGTATGTGCAGTGACAAATTGCGCAACACTTGCTGTCCGCCAAATGTCTTGGCGATGCCGTCTACCGTAATCGATGCCATGTCAGTTCCTGCTTGGGTTCCCGGCATCATAGGAACGCGGTCCAGGCACGACCAGCAGTGTTTTTTAAGGCATGGCGTTAGATTTTCTAAGAGGTCGGCCGGGCCGCTATCCCATAGAATGCGGCAGAACGGAACGGGACGGGCGTGGCCCTGCCGCGCCGCCAATAATTAGACGACAAGGGTAAACGTGGGAAAGAGCAGCACACACTGGCGCCCGGCGGGCGTGCGGGCGGGCGCCCGTTGAAATGGCGGGGCCGATCCTGCCGCCGTTGAAAGCCCTGCGCGTGTTCGAAGCCGCGGCACGGCTGCGCAGCTTCACGGCCGCTGCCGATGAACTCAGCATCACGCACAGCGCGGTCAGCCAGCAGATACGCGTGCTTGAAGACTACCTGGGGCAGCCGCTGTTCGCCCGCGAGGCGCGCGGTGTGGCGTTGCTGCCCGGGGCGCAGGCGTATTTCCCTGAAGTGCAGGCCAGCCTGGAACGCATCGCCGCCGCCACGGCCAAATTCAAGGCGCCGGCCTATGGCGGCGTGTTGCGCGTGTGCGCCACCCCCTCGCTGACCATGAAATGGCTGATCCCGCGCCTGTCCACCTTCCAGGGGCAGCACCCCGGCATCGACGTGCAACTGACGACGCAGGCCCGTCCTTTTCTGGACCGGGGAGGCGGCACGGGCAGCGACGTATTGATCCGGCATGGCTTCATGGCGCATTCCGATCTGGCGTGCGTGCATTGCCTGGACGACTTTCACGTGCCCGTGGCCTCGCCGCGTTTTATCGAGCGAAACCGCTTGCGCGCGCCTGCCGATTGCCTCGGCCATCCGCTCTTGAAGATATCGGGCGGCATGGACCATTGGCCCCGCTGGTTCGCGCTGGCAAAGGTGGACGTGCCGCCGCAGCTGCCCGGGCCCGTGTTCGACCATCAATTCCTGTGCATGCAGGCGGCCATGAACGACCTGGGCATTGCCTTGGCGCCGTGGTGCCTGCTTGAAGACGATATTCGCGCCGACCGATTGCGCCCCTTGTTTGAGCAGCCCCATCTGCCCAACGCCGGCATCCACGCGCTGTACCGCCAGGACGGCCCGGCCGCCGCCGCCGCGCAGTTGTTCATCGCGTGGCTGTGCGCGCAGTCGCCCAGCCTGCCTAACCCCACCTGAACCGAGACACCCATGTTTGAATCGTCCGCCGTACCCGGCCTGCATTGGCGCGGCATCACGCCGCCCTTGTCCCTGTCCGACTACCAGGTCATTGCGTTCGACATGGATTCCACGCTCATTTCCATCGAAACGCTGGATGAAATGGCGGATCTAATGGGCAAGAAAGCTCAGGTGGCGGCGCTGACCGAAGCCGCCATGCGCGGCGACCTTGTTGATTACAAGCAAAGCCTGCGCGATCGCGTGGCCTTGCTGGCCGGCATGCCGCAAGCCTGGCTGGACAAGGTCTATGACGAACGTGTGCGCCTGAATCCCGGCGTGGAAACCCTGATCGCGTCTTGCAAGGCGGCGGGGCTGACCTGCCTGCTGGTCACGGGCGGCTTCACGTGTTTCACCGACCGCCTGCGCGCCAGGCTCGGGTTGGACGATGTGCGCGCCAACGTGCTGGAAGTAGTCAACGGAAAACTGACCGGCAAGTTGCTTGCGCAGCCGTGGGGCGATATCTGCGACGGCGAGGAAAAGCGCCGCAAGCTGGAGCAGGTTTGCGCGCAGCGCGGGGTAGGGCTGGACCGCGCGATTGCCGTGGGAGACGGCGCGAATGATCTGCCAATGATGCGCGCCGCCGGCCTGTCGGTGGGCTACCGGGCCAAGCCCGCCGTGCGCCAGGTGGTGAATGTGGCCATTGACGAAGGCGGTTTGGACCGCCTGCTGGAGATCCTGACGAAAAAGTAGAAGTAAGCGGCGTTTTTAGACTTAATCCAAATTGATACGAAAAAATCTTCAGAGTAGTCTGATTGACAACCGGGACATGTTATTGAAAGCGGCGCAGTTTCATACGCGCCGCGATGCCAAGGTGAAACCAAGGTGATGTCTGGGGAGTGCCTTCTGGCAGGCAAGCACGCCTGCCAGACGTTGCCAACGCTCTGGAGTCGCCATGATGATTCGTTGTTCAGCGTTTGTTGTGTTTGCAGCCGCCACGCTCGTCCCGATGGCGGCCAGCGCCGCCGGTGGCATCATCCGGTTCTCGGGTGCAATCGTCGAACCGACGCGTTGTCAGGTCAGCCCGCCGCGCGACGCCAGGCAGACCGTGCCACGGGTCAGCTGTGTTGCCGCCGCCGGCCGCCCGGCCGCTTCGGCCGACAGCGTCGTCAAGGTCAGCACGAAGGCATTGCAGCCCTTGCCCGGCAGGAGCGGTGCGCGCGATGTACCGCACCGGCTGGTCACGTTGGACTACCTTTGATGCCGGGTGCGCGCCGGCCTCGGGGCCCGCGCGCACCGAGGCCGCTTGATCAGATCAGGCCGCGTATTTCCACGGCCGGGTCGACATCCGCCTCGTAGTCCACGCCGTCAATCTCGAAACCGAACAGGCGCAGGAACTCCTGCTTGTAGCCGGCAAAGTCGGTCAGTTGATAGATGTTGTCGCTGGTGACCTGGTTCCACAGCGCCTGCACGGCCTCTTGGACCTTGGGGTCCAGCTCCTTGTAGTCGGCGCGCAGGCGGCCCTGGGCGTCCAGGATGGGCGTGTCGCTGCACAGGCTGTCGCGGTACAGGCCATACACCTGTTCGATGCAGCCCTCGTGCGTGCCTTGCTCTTTCATGGTCTTGAACAGCAGCGACAGGTACAGCGGCATCATGGGAATGGCCGAGCTGGCCTGCGTGACCACCGCTTTCAGCACCGATACCCGGGCATCGCCGCCGCGCGCGGCCAGCTTGGCGCGGATGTCCAGCACCTTGTCGTCCAGGTCTTTCTTGGCAGCGCCAATCGAGCCGTTCCAATAGATGTCGTGCGTGATCTTTTCGCCCAGGTAGGTGAACGCGGTGGTCGTGGCGCCTTCGGCCAGCACGCCGGCTTCAAGCAGTGCGTCGATCCACATCTGCCAGTCTTCGCCACCCATCACGGCCACCGTGGCGTCGATCTCGGCTTGCGTGGCCGGCTCCAGCACGGATTCCTTGACGACTTCTCGGTCGGTATCCAGGCCGCGCAGGTTCACGGCGTGGCCGATGGGTTTCAGCGTCGAATTGAACACCTGGCCCGTCTTGGGGTGCGTGCGGCGCGGGGCCGCCAGGCTGTAGATGACCTGGTCCACCTGGCCCATGCCGGCCTTGATGGCGGCAATGGTCTTTTGCTTGATCTCGTCCGAGAACGCGTCGCCGTTGATGCTTTGCGCCGGCAGGCCGTGCGCCTCGGCCGCCTTGTGAAACGCGGCGGTGTTGTACCAGCCCGGCGTGCCGGCCTTGGCGGCCTCTGCCGGGCGTTCGAAGAACACGCCCAGCGTTTGCGCGCCACAGCCGAAGGCCGCGCTGATGCGCGCCGCCAGGCCATAGCCGGTGGATGCGCCCAGCACCAGCACGCGCTTGGGGCCCCCGGCGATGGGTCCTTGCGCCCGGGCGTAGTCGATCTGCTTATTGACGTTGGCCTCGCAGCCAACGGGGTGGGTGGTAACGCAGATAAAGCCGCGCACGCGGGGCTTGATGATCATGAAGACCTCGTTCGGGGAAATGCCGGATGCCGGGAAAGCCGATGCGCCAAAGCGCAAAAAGCGTCGAGCATTGTACGGGAGCGGCTGCGCATTCGCCGGCGCGACCGGCCGGCGGAGTGAACAAGCCGCCGATTCAGCGGGCGACGGCCCGGGCCGCGGCGCTGATTGCCATGCCGCGGCGCCATTCGATCAGGCCGATGCCGATGCCGCTGGCGCAGATGATCGCAATCCCCAACCACGTAAGCGGGTCGGGAAAGTGGCCCCAGACGAGCCAGCCCACGGACGTGGCGCTGATGATTTGCAGGTAGATGAAGGGCGCCAGCGTAGATGCCGGGGCCCGGCGGTACGCGGCAATCTGGAATAGATGTCCAACCCCGCCGGTCAGGCCGGTCGAGATCAGCAAGAACCAGTCGAATGCGGATAGCGATTGCAGAACGGGCAGGGCGGCCGGCAGCACGAAGGGCAAGGTCAGCGTCAGGCAGGCGGTGCCCACCGCGCCGCTCCAGATCAAGGATGTGAACGGGTCGTCGCCCGCCACGCGCCGCGTGGCAATGAACTGTGCGGCAAAGCAGCACGCCGTCAGCAAACCAAAGATAGTGCCGATGGGATGCAGGCCGCCGCCAGGGCGGATCACGATGATGACGCCGATAAAGGCAATGCCCGCCGCCACGAAGCGCGACAGGCGAGCGGGTTCTTTCAGGATCCACGGCGCCAGCGACAGCACCAGCAGGGGCGCCAGGAAGTTGATGGCCGTGGCCTCGGCCTGTGGAATGTAGCTAAGGGTCGTGAAGAACATCAGCGTGGCCAGGAACATGGACCCGCCCCGGATCAGTTGCTCTCGTGGCCGCGTGCTGCGCAGCACCCGGACGCCGCGCGTTGGCAGCACCAGCGCCAGCACCAGGATCAGGTGGACCACGTAGCGGAACCACGACAGCACCAGCAGCGGCACGCCCGCGTTCATGACCCATTTGCCGCTGGCGTCCAGGCAGGACAGCGTCCACATCGACAGCACCAATAGCAAGATCCCGACTAGCGGGCCGCGCGCGGCGGGCGCCGGGGCTGGCGGGCGACCTTGGTGGGCCGGGGTCATGGAGGGGCTCCTGATGGGGAAATGGGCGGCTGCCATGATACGCTCATCGCGCCGGGGGAACAGGCCAATGATCGAACTACGCAACGTCGAAACTTTTTTTTGGGTCGCCACGCTGGGCAGCTTTCGCGCCGCGTCCGACAAGCTCAACACCACGCAACCTGCCGTGTCGCAACGCATCGCCTCGCTGGAGGCCGACCTGGGCGTGCGGCTGTTCGAGCGCGACGCGCGCGGCGTCAAGCTGACCGCCAAGGGCCACGAACTGCTGTCGCACGCCGAACGCATGCTGCAAGTGCGGCGCGATATGTTCGAGGCGGCGCGCGAACAGAACGTCATGACCGGCACGGTGCGCATCGGCGTGGCCGAAACCATTGTGCAGACCTGGCTGCCCACGCTGATCGAACTGATCCATTCCACCTATCCGGCGCTGGTGCTGGAGATCGAGGTGGACACCACCCACGTGTTGCGCCCGCACCTGATGTCGCGCCAGATCGACCTGGCGTTCCTGATGGGGCCGGTGCTTGAAGCCCGTGTCGAGAACCTGCCGCTGTGCAGCTACCCGCTGGCCTGGGTGGCCAGCCCCACGCTGGACCTTGGCCCCGAGCCGCTGACGCTGGAACGCATCGGCAAGCTGCCCATCATCACGTATCCGTCCAACAGCTCGCCGTACCGCGTCGTGCGCGACATGCTGACGCGCGCCGGCGTGGCGTCACCGCGCATGTATGGCAGCGCGTCCATGTCCATGGTGGTGCGCATGACGCAGGACGGCATCGGCACCAGCGTGATCGCGCCTGTGTTTCTGGGCAAGGAGCTGGCGCGCGGCGAACTGCGCATTCTGCGTGTGCAGGCCGACCCCTTGCCTGAATTGAGCTTTACCGCAACCTGGGTGCAAGGGCCGGATAGCCACGCGGTCAGGGTGATTGCGCAGATGGCGCAAAAGGTCGCGGCGCAGGCCGGGGACGGAATTCCGGCCTAGGTGTTTTCCCCCAGAGGGGGCGGGGAGCCATCCCGCATTCCGGGCAGCCAAACACCCATCCCCGCCCACCCAATCGCCTGAAAAGCCGCGCCAGGCCGTCGTTTGCAAAAACGGCGCCACGCCGATCCGGCGAGACCCAAGAAATATTTATACCCCCACATCGCAACATACGATTGGACGCTTGGCGCCCCGGGCGATGCAATGGCGAAACAGCAAAAATGCAACGCCTGGATACAGAGTGCGGGGGAAAAGCATGAACCATCTTTCGAGCCTATTCCGGACCCTGGCGCCCGCCCATCGGCCGCGCCTCGCACGCGATCTTCGCGCCTGATTACCTGAACCTAAGCGCGCGCGACAGGGGTAACGGGATCCCGCGCGCGACAGACCATCCCGCCAGCCAGGAGTTTTGTCCATGAAGAAGTCTCTTGTTTTCGCCGCCGTCGCCGCCAGCATGCTTGCCGGCGCCGTCCACGCACAGGACCTGCCCAAAACCCAGTTGAAGGTCGTGGGAGGCCTGTCCAACCTGACCGCCTATAACGACTACGAAAAGCCGTTCTGGACGAAGACCATTCCCGAGCTGTCCAAGGGCCAGGTCACGGCCGAAATCAAAGGCTTCAACGAAATGGGCCTGAAAGGCCCCGAGTTGCTGCGTTTGATGTCGCAAGGCGTGATTGAATTCGGCACCGCCACGCTGTCGTACTTCGCCAGCGACAACCCCATCAACGAAGCCATCGACCTGGCCGGCCTGGCGCCCGACGTCAAGACCGCGCGCGCCGTGACCGACGCGTTCGAACCCGTCTACGCCAAGCTCTACGGCGAAGGCAACAACGTCAAGCTGCTGGGCATCTCGACCTATCCCGCCCAGGTGCTGTTCTGCAACGCAGAAATCAAGAGCCTGGCCGACATCAAGGGCAAGAAGGTTCGCACCAGCAGCCGCACCACGGCTGAGTTCGTTGAAGCACTGGGCGGTTCCAGCGTGACGATGGCCTTCGGTGAAGTGGTGCCGGCGCTGCAAAACAAGGTGGTCGACTGCGCCATCACCGGTTCGCTGTCGGGCTATTCGGCCAAGTGGTACGAAGTGTCCACCCACCTGGTTGCGCTGCCGATCAACTGGAACCAGCAGATCCACGCCGTCAACCAAAAGGCCTGGGACAAGCTGGACCCCGCCGTGCGCACGTTCCTGCAAACCAACGTGAAGACGCTGGTGGACAACATCTGGGAAGCCGCTGCCCGCCAGACGCAGGAAGGCTATGACTGCAACACCGGCGCCGCCGCTTGCCCGTTCCCGGTCAAGGGCAAGATGGTTCTGGTGCAACCGTCGGATGCCGACCGCGCGCTGCTCAAGAAGGTTGCGCAAGAAGCCGTGTTGCCCAAGTGGGCCGCCCGTTGCTCGGCACAGTGCGTGAAGGACTTCAACGCCACCATCGGCAAGACGCTGGGCCTGACCGCCAGCAAGTAAGCGCTGGACAGCGCCCCCGC
>NZ_JBLVOL010000083.1:93588-108608 GCF_053543755.1 Achromobacter semiaridum
GGGGGGGCGCGCTTTTCCGCAAGTCATACCGGGCGTTTGCCCGCAGAGGTTCTATCCATGACCCAAACCGAACACTTCCGCCTGTTGGGCGGCCTGTTGCGGCGCGCCGAGACATTCTCGCGCCTGGCCGTGTGGGCCGGCGGCGCGTTGACGGTGGCCAGCGTGCTGCTGATCTCGTTCGACGTGCTGGCCCGCAAATTCCTGGGGTTCACCACCGGTGGCGCCGACGAATTGTCCAGCTATGCCTTCGCCATCAGCACGTCGTGGGCGCTGGCGTTCGCCACGCTGCAACGCGCCAACGTGCGTGTGGACGTGCTTTATCAATACCTGCCGGTGCGCCTGTCGGCCGTGCTCGACTGGATTTCCATGGTGTCGCTGGCCGTCTTCATGGTGTTCCTGACGTACTACGCCTACGACGTGGTGCAGACCTCATGGGCGCAAAAGTCCGCCGCCAACACCCCGCTGGCCACGCCGCTGTGGGTGCCGCAAGGCTTGTGGCTATTGGGACTGGCCTGGATGTGCATCACGGTCGCTTTGATGCTGGCGCGCGCCTCGGCCGCGTTGGTCACGGGCGACATCGAACTGGTCAAGCAGATCTGCGGTGTGCGTTCCGCGCAAGAAGAAGCTGAAGAAGAAGCCGCCGCCGGCGAGCGCATGGTCAAGGGAGACGCAGCATGATTTCCACCGCATTGACGTTGTTGCTGGTGCTGATCGGCCTGTCCATTCCCGTGGGCGCGGCGCTTGGCGTGTTGGGTCTGATCCTGGACCCGCTCTTTTCGATGCTGCCGCTGTCGCGCGCCATCGGTGAAATTTCCTGGAGCTCGAACAACGAGTTCCTGCTGGTGGCGATTCCGCTGTTCATCATGCTGGGCGAAGTGCTGCTGCGCGCGGGCTTTGCCGAACGCATGTACAGCGCGATGAGCCTGTGGCTGTCGTGGTTGCCGGGCGGCTTGATGCACGCCAACATCGGCGCGTCCACCTTGTTCTCGGCAACGTCGGGTTCCAGCGTGGCGACCGCCGCCACGGTCGGCACCGTGGCCATTCCGCAGATCCGAAAGTATGGCTACAACGAGCCGTTGTTCCTGGGCAGCCTGGCCGCGGGCGGCACGTTGGGCATTTTGATTCCGCCATCCATCAACCTGGTCATCTACGGCGTGCTGACGAATTCGTCCGTGCCCAAGCTGTACCTGGCCGGCATCATCCCCGGCTTTGCGATGGCCGCGCTGTTCATGCTGACGGTGGTCGTGGCCTGCGTGGCCAAGCCGTCCTGGGGCGGCAAGAAGATCCATGCAACGTGGGGCCAGCGCCTTGCCAGCCTGGTGCACCTGGCGCCGCCGATGGGCATCTTCTTCCTGGTGGGCGGTTCCATCTACGCCGGGCTTGCCACGCCGACGGAAGCCGCCGCGCTGGGCGTGCTGGGCGCCTTCATCCTGGCCGCCTGGTTCCGCCGCCTGTCCTGGACAATGCTGCGCGAAGTGATGGAAGGCACGATGCGGTCCACGGCGATGATCATGCTGATCGTCATCGCGGCCAGCTTCCTGAACTTCATCATGTCGGCCACCGGCCTGACCGACGCGCTGACCAAGTCGATCACCGGCCTGGGCTTGTCGCCGGGGTGGATGCTGCTGATCGTGGTGATCTTCTACCTGGTGCTGGGCTGCTTCATGGAAACGCTGTCCATGATGATCACGACGATTCCGATCGTGGCGCCCATCATGATCGCGCTGGGCTACGACCCGATCTGGCTGGGCATCGTCATCATCATCCTGGTTGAAGCCGCCCTGATCACGCCGCCCGTGGGCCTGAACCTGTTCGTGGTGCAAAGCCTGCGCAAGAGCGGCTCGATGAGCGCCGTGATCATCGGCAGCCTGCCGTTCGTGGCCGCCATGTTCGTGATGCTGGGGTTGCTGGCGTTCTGGCCCGACATCGCGCTGTGGTTGCCGCGCGCGTTTGGTTGATGGATCGATTGATTGATTGATTGATCGATCGATTGATTGATCGAATGAAAAGACTGTTTGTTTGAACCGGGTGCGGCCCACAGCGGCCACACCGTTTCCCACCCGTTATTTCCGCAGGACTGATATGAAAGCCGTATTCAAGATTGACGACGCCAATCCCCGCCAGGTGGAAGTGGATTTCAACACCCTGATCGTTGCCGGCTGGGCCGGTCGCGACATGGCCGCCATCGAGCACCACATCGAAGAGCTGGCCGCCATCGGCGTGCCGCGCCCGACCAGCGTGCCGCTGTACTACCGCATCGCCGACAACCAGCTGACCCAGGCCACGCAAGTGCAGGCCGTGGGCGAGGATTCGTCGGGCGAAGTCGAAACGTTCGTGTTCGCCGTGGACGGCGAGATGTACGTCAGCATCGCGTCGGACCATACCGACCGCAAGCTGGAAACCGTCAGCGTCGCCATGTCCAAGCAGGTCTGCGTGAAGCCGGTGGCAACCGAAGCCTGGCGCCTGGCCGACGTGGCCGACTACTGGGACGAATTGGTCATCCGCTCGTACATCGTCGAGGACGGTGAAAAGGTGCTGTACCAGGAAGGCCCGCTGTCCACGCTGCGCACCCCGCAGGACCTGATTGCCGGCTACACCGGCGGCGCCGCCGTGCTGCCGCAAGGCGCGGGCATGACCTGCGGCACCGTGGGCGCCATCGGCGGCATCCGCGCCGCGGCCGACTTCACCATGGAATTGTTCGATCCGCGCCGCCAGCGCACGATCAGCCATCGCTATCATGTCGAATCGCTGCCCGTGGTGGCCTGATTCCGTTTCTGCATGGCATTGAACGCCAGGCGCGCCTTTTCAGGTTGCGCCTGTTCGCACTTTTACGCCGCTAGGCGGCACGAGGACAATGATGGTTTCGACCTTGAATGATCTGACCTTGGCCCTGAACGAGGGCCGTACCACCTCGGTGGCGCTGACCGAACTGGCGCTGGCGCGCGCGCAGGATGCAGCGGGCGAGGGCGCCCGCGTTTTCACCAAGCTGTATGCCGAGTCGGCGCTGGCGCAGGCGCACGCATCCGACACCCTGCGGGCGGCGGGCTTCGTACGTTCGGCGGTGGAAGGGCTGCCGATCAGCATCAAGGACCTGTTCGACATCGAAGGCGAAACCACCATGGCCGGCTCGGTCGCGCGCGAAGGCGAGCCGGCGGCTGACGCCAACGCCGACGTCGTGCAGCGCCTGATCGCGGCCGGCGCCGTCATCATTGGCCGCACCAACATGACCGAATTCGCGTATTCGGGCCTGGGCATCAACCCGCACTACGGCACGCCGCTGAACCCGTATGACCGCGCCACCGGCCGCATTCCGGGCGGGTCGTCCTCGGGCGCGGCAGTGTCCGTGGCCGACGGCATGGCCGTGGCCGGCATCGGTTCCGACACCGGTGGCTCGGTGCGCATTCCGGCCGCGCTGTGCGGCCTGACGGGCTTCAAGCCCAGCGCCTGGCGCGTGTCGATGCAGGGCGTGCTGCCCCTGTCGGCCAACCTGGATTCCATCGGCCCCATCGCCGCCAGCGTGCGTTGCTGCGCCGAGCTGGACGCCATTCTGTCGGGCGACGGCGGCCCCGTGCCCGAAGCCATGGCGCTGCGCGGCTTGCGCCTTGCCGTGCCCACCACGCTGGCGCTGGACGCCATGGACAAGCACGTGGCCGACAGCTTCGCGGCGGCCGTGGCCCGGCTGAAGGAAGCGGGCGCGCAGGTGGATGAAATCGCCATCCCCGAATTCGCCGAGGTTGGTGGCATTAACAGCAAGGGCGGCTTCACGGCGGCCGAAGCCTGGGCCTGGCACCGCGATTTGATCGCGCGCGCCGGCAAGCGCTACGACCCGCGCGTGGTCTCGCGCATCATGCGTGGCCAGGACATGAGCGCCGCGGATTACATCGATTTGCTGGATGCGCGCGAAGCGTGGGTGGCGGCGGTGGATCACCGCATTGCGGGCTACGACGCCCTCATCATGCCGACCACGCCCATCGTGGCGCCGGCGGTGGCCGACCTGGTCGCTTCCGACGAAGCCTATTACGCGGCCAACGGCCTTATCCTGCGCAACCCCACGCTGATCAACTTCCTGGATGGCTGCGCGCTGTCGCTGCCTTGCCATGCGCCCGACACAGCCCCCGTGGGCTTGATGATCGCCGGCAGCAACGGCGCCGACCGCCGCATCCTGGCCGTCGGCCTGGCCATCGAGGCGCTGTTTGCCGGGCACTGATCGCCCGGTGCTTCACAACCGCATCAAGAGGATTTTTCATGTCGCCCGTCGACGCCTTACGCAATAGTGTCCAACTGGCTCGCCAGGCGCGTCTGGACGCCCGCAGCGGACGCCTGACCGGCCCCACGGCCAACCTGGCGCCGGGGCACGTCCAGGCCAACCTGGCCATCCTGCCGCGCGCGCTGGCGGCGGACTTCCTGCATTTCTGCCAGCGCAACCCCAAGCCTTGCCCCTTGCTGGCCATGTCCGAACCCGGCAGCCCGGCGCTGCCGGAGCTGGGTGAAGACATCGACATCCGCACCGACATCCCGCGCTACCGCGTCTGGAAGAACGGCGAGCTGGTGGCCGAACCCACCGACGTGCGTGATATCTGGCGCGACGATCTGGTGTCGTTCCTGATCGGCTGCTCGTTCTCGTTCGAAGAAGCCATGCTGGATAACGGCTTGCCGGTGCGCCATATCGAGCAGGGCTGCAACGTGCCGATGTACCGCACCAACATCCCGACGCATCCGGCAGGGGCCTTCAGCGGCCCGCTGGTGGTGTCCATGCGCCCCTTGAAGGCGGCGGATGCCATCCGTGCCATTCAGGTCACGTCGCGCTTTCCGTCGGTGCACGGGGCGCCCGTGCATATTGGCGACCCGTCGCTGATCGGCATTGCGGATATCGACCAGCCTGACTACGGCGATGCGGTCGAGATCCGGCCGGGCGAAATGCCCGTGTTCTGGGCTTGCGGCGTCACGCCGCAATCGGTGGTGTCGTCGGTGCGGCCGGAGTTCTGCATCACGCACGCGCCGGGGCACATGCTGGTGACCGATCTGGTCAACAGCCGGATGGCGATGCTGTAAACAAAAAACCCCATCGCAGCCGTTGCGCGGCGATGGGGTTTGGGGGGTTGTTTTTTTGCATCGGGCGTTTCGAAAACGCCCGATGCACTGCGTCGCTTAGAAAATGTGGCGGAAGCCCACGGCGGCGCCGATCTGGTGGTTCTTGCCGGCGATTTCGTCGGTGGCGGCGTTGCTGACCTTGTTCCAGTCCACCGTGCCGTACACCTGCGAACGCTTGGACAGTGAATACTCGGCCACCGCGACCAGCGCGTAGCGCTTGCCCTTGTCGCCGTCTTCGACCACGTTCTTGCTTTGGTCGTAGTAACCGGCGCCGGTAATGGCCCAACGCGGCGTGGCCTGCCAGGTGGCGCCCACGAAATAGCCGTTGTCCTTGCGGTTCAGGTTGGCGGTGGTGGTGCCGCCCATGACGGCGTTGACCCAGCCCGTTTCGTCGCGGCCATTGAAGTAGCCGGCGAACACCTTGGTGGTTTCAAACTGGTAGGACGCGTTCAGGTTCCAGACGCGCTGGCGCAGGTCGGAATCCAGGCCGTCGTACGTCTGCTGGTAGGCCGCGCCCAGACCCAGCTTGCCGATCATGTAGCGCAGGCTGGCGCCGTATTGCTGGCCCGCCTTGTGGTCTTCCCAGCTTTCGCCGTTGGCCCACGACAACGCCAAGGACAGGTCGCCGATAGTATTGGAATACTTGGTCATGTTGTTGGTGCGCACGCGCGACATCGCGGCGGGCAACCAGGCGTTCTGATCGTAGTTGCCCACGGTCAGCGGGTCGAAGTAGTCGGCCAGCAGGTCGAACATCGGCGTGTTTTGCAGACCCAGCGTCAGCTGGCCGATGTTGCCGCCGTCCAGGCCCACGTAGGCTAGGCGGCCAAACGTCTTGCCCGTGGCCGACGAATTGCCGTTCTGCATGTTGAAGCCGTTTTCCAGGCGGAAGAAGGCACGGTTGCCGTTGCCCAGGTCTTCCGAGCCGCGCAGGCCCCAGCGGCTGTTCGAGATGGCGCCGTTTTCCATCGACACGCGGCTGCCGTCTTCGCCAACGCTGCCGGCGCTGGTGCTCAGGTAGCGGATGCTGACGTCGGCGATGCCGTACAGGGTGACGCTGGTTTCCGCCGATGCGGCGCCCGCGGCCAGGCCCAGGCCTGCGGCGGCGAGCGTAAGAGTGATGCGTTTCACTGAGGACTCCTCCTGTGTAGCTGTTTTGTAGTGTGTGACCTGGCTTGTGGCCGGGTTGACCGCGCCGGGCGGATCGTCCGACGTCGGGCCGTTGCACCGACGCTGCTGGATGGCAGCGCGGGTCCGGAGCATTGGCCCAATAGGTTGGCTGCCCCGGCATTGCGCCATAGTGGTGCAAGGGGGGGGCAGCGCCAGGGGATTCTAAAAAAGTTACGGGATGTGCAGGGCCAAAATGTTTTTGGCGTTTTCCCTGGTTTACAGATCTGAAAAATAGTTGGGGGGTGGGGCAATGGCGCGCTTGTTCAAAAAAAAACCCCGGTCAGGAACCGGGGTTCTTGGACGTCGCTGCCCGGGCGTCCCGGTAGCGACATCACGGCGTCATACCGTCATAGCGTCATGTGCAGCGGCAGCCACGTCGCAATGCCCGGAATGAAATACAGCAGCAGCACCGCCACGATCATCAGGAAGAACATGGGCAGCGACGCCCGCGCGATATAAGGCAATTCACGCCCGCTCATGCCGGACAGCACGAACAGGTTGAAGCCCACCGGCGGGGTGATTTGTGCCATTTCCACCACGAAAACGATGAAGATGCCGAACCAGATCAGGTCGATGCCGGCAGCTTGCACCGTCGGCAACAGCACGCCCATGGTCAGCACCACGATGGAAATGCCGTCCAGGAAGCAGCCCAGCACCACAAAGAAGACCATCAGCGCCATGATCAGCCCGAACTGCGACAAGCCCAGCCCGCCGATCCATTCCGCCAACGCGCGCGGCAGGCCGATATAGCCCATCGCCAGCGTCAGGAACTGCGCGCCCGCCAGAATCAACGCAATCATGCAGTACAGCCGGGTGGCGCCCAGCAGCGACTGCATGAAGGTCGAGCGGTTCAGCGAGCCTTGCAGCGCCGACAACAGCAATGCGCCCACCACGCCCACCGCCGCCGCTTCCGTGGCGGTGGCGATGCCGCTGTAGATGGAGCCAAGCACCGCGCCGATCAGCACCATGACCGGAATCAGGTGGCGCGATTGGGACAGCTTCTGCATGAACGACATGCCGGGGTCCGCCGCCGGCACCTGCCCGGGGTTGCGGATGGCCCACCAGCCGATATAGCCCATGAACAACAGCGCAAGCACGATGCCGGGGAAGATGCCCGCGATGAACAGCTTGGCGATCGACACATCGGCCGCCACGCCGTACACGATCATGATGATCGAAGGCGGAATCAACAGGCCCAGCGTGCCCGCGCCAGACAGCGTGCCCAGGATCTTGTCTTCGGGGTAGCCGCGGCGTGTCAGTTCGGGAATGGTCATCTTGCCGACGGTCGCGCACGTCGCCGCGCTGGAGCCCGACACCGCCGCGAAAATCGCGCAACCGATCACGTTCGTGTGCAGCAGCCGACCCGGCAAGCGGTTCAGCCACGGCGCCAGACCCTTGAACAGGTCTTCGGACAAGCGCGTGCGAAACAGGATTTCGCCCATCCACAGGAACAAGGGCAGGGCGGTCAGCGTCCAGCTGGACGAAGCGCCCCAAATGGTGACGGCCATGGCGTCGCCGGCCGGACGGCTGGAGAAGATCTCCATGCCGATCCATGCCGTGCCCGCCAGCGTCAGGCCGACCCAGACCCCGCAGCCCAACAGCGCGAAGATGGAAACGACCAGTAGGGTGATGACAAGAAGTTCATTCATGGGTTTGCTGCGAAGTAGCGGCGGCCACGCCGCGTGAACGACGAATCAATTCGTCGACTAGGGCGACCAGGAACAACACCGTGCCCACCGCCATGCTGATCTGGGGAATCCAGAGCGGCGTGGCGTCGTTGGACGTGGAGATGTCGTTGTACAGCCAGGAGTCGTACGTCAGCTTGATGCTGAAAAAGGCAAAGGCCGACGCCAGCAGCGAACCCACGGCCAGCGCAAAAATGTCCAGTCGGCGGCTGCCTGCCGGCGCCAACGAATTGAGCAACAGCGTGACCCGGATGTGTTCGCCGTGCTTGAACGTGCTGGATAACGCCAGGAAACCCGCCGCGGCCATGAAGTAGCCTGCATACGCATCGGTGCCAGGAATGTTCAGGCTGAGCTGGCGGGCGATGATCGCCGCCAGCACCGAAACCAGAACGCCGATCGTGCACAGGCCGGCCAACAGGCCGGCCGCGCCGTAAAGACCATCTAAAAAGCGGCGCATAAAAAGATCACTGCTTCTTGTAGGCGTCGATCATGGCCTGGCCGTCGGCACCTGCCTTCTTCAGCCAGTCTTCCAGCATGCGCTTGCCGATCACCGACAGGCCTTCCTTGAGTTCCACGGTCGGCTTGATGGTTTCCATGCCGTTCTTGGCCAGCTCTTCCTGGTACCACTTGTTCTTTTCCTGCGACAGCTTCCAGCCGCGTTCCTCGGCCTGCGCGCCGGCCTTCTTCAGGGCGTCTTGTGTAGCCGGGTCCAGCGCGTCAAACGCCTTCTTGTTCACGATGATGGCGTTCTTGGGCAGCCAGGCCTGCGTGTCGTAGAACTTCTTGATGTACTCGTACGTCTTGGTGTCGTAGCCGGTGGACGCCGACGACATGTACGAATCGATCACGCCCGTGGCCAGCGCTTGCGCCAGTTCGGCCTGTTGCACCGTGACCGGCTGCGCGCCGACCAGTTCGGCGATCTTGGCGGTGACGGGGCTGTAGGCACGCCACTTCAGGCCCTTCATGTCGTTGATCTGCTTGATGTCCTTGTTGGCGAAGATGCCTTGGGGCGGCCACGCCACGGCGTACAGCAGCGTCATGCCTTGCGAGGCCAGCTTCTTTTCCAGAAAGGGCTTTTGCGCCTGGTACAGCTTGAACGAGGCGTCGTAGCCGGTGGCCAGGAAGGGCAGGCCGTCCAGTTCGTAGATCGGGTCTTCGTTGGCGAAGTTGGTCAGCAGGATTTCGCCGATCTGTGCCTGATTGCCTTGCACCGCGCGCTTGATTTCCGGCGCCTTGTACAGCGAGGCGTTGTTGTGCAGCTGGATCTTCAGCTTGCCCTGCGACAGCGTGTCCACGTCCTTGATGAAGGTGGTCAGGTTTTCAACGTGGAAGTTACTGGCGGGGTAGGCGCTGGGCAGGTCCCATTTGGTTTGGGCCTGTGCGCCCGCGCTGAACGCCAGGACGATGCTGCCGGCCAGCAATGAGATTTTCTTGTACATGGAAGGTCCTTCTGTGCGAATGGTGAAGACGGGTTTTGCCCGATAGGCATTCTGGAAAGAGACTGCTGCGCGGATGTCGCGCGGCCTGAAAGCCGTGCCATTCTATGGTGCTGCGCGGCAACAACGCGCACAAAAAATGCGGTTTTACGGGTTAATCCTAGGGCTCGGACGCGACACATCCTTGAAGGCTAAAACTTTGCGCGCGGGCGGTGGGACACCCCTTCGCGCGCCTATTTTTCTTCTAAGATTGCGGGATCGAAGCGTGCTGCAGAGGCTCAAGTGAATTTCGTTTTCCGCCGTGATGAATTGCTGGTCGAAGAAGCGTCCAGCGTGTTGCCGGATTTGGCGTTGTGCGAACGCATCGGCCTGTCCTCGCCGGCCTTGCAAGCCATCTGGTCCGTACCCGATTCGCCGTATCGCACGGCGCACGTGGACCCCGCTCTTGAAGCGCCCGAGGGTTACGCGTTCAAGAAGCTGCGTTCGCTGTTCGGCGTGCTGGACGATGAGCGCATGGCGCTGGCCGGCCGCGCGTATCAAATCGCCGAATGGGCGCGCACGCACCGGTTCTGCGGCGCCTGCGGCACCCCCGCCGAGCGCGTGCCGCACGAGTTCTGCCTGCGCTGCCCCGCTTGCGGCTTTTCGGCGTACCCGCGCATTTCCCCCGCCATGATGGTGCTGATCCGCAAAGGCGACAGCATCCTGCTGGCGCGGCACACTACGACCGCCACCTCGCGCTATACGGCACTGGCCGGCTTTGTCGAACCGGGCGAAAGCATCGAAGAAACCGTGCACCGCGAAGTCTTCGAAGAAGTCGGCCTGAAGGTCGGCAACCTGCGGTACTTCGGCAGCCAGCCCTGGCCATTTCCGCATTCGCTGATGGTGGCATTCACGGCCGATTACGTGTCGGGCGACATTAGCGTGCAGGAAGACGAGATTGCCGATGCGCGCTGGTTCGGCCCCGGCGACCCCATGCCGGACATCGCGCCGCGAATTTCGATCGCCGGCTGGCTGATTCGGGCCAATCTGCCGGCGGGCTGGACGGCGCCTTGACGCCGGCGTTCCCGTCTAGGGAACGCCCGGAACGCCTGTAGCGCTAGGGGATTTCCCTTGAAATGGGCGTTTTCGGCCGTTCGGGCTTTATTTTTTATGGATGAAATACACATAAATTATTAGTATTTCATCCATATAAACTTGGCTTGAACGTTCCATGAGCCCTACGTTGATCGCGTCGTCAGCCCATCTGGCCGGCGGCAGCGCGCCGGACCTGTCCGAAGTCGAATTCGGCCTGATGATCGCCAGCCACGCCTTTGACCGCTGGACGGTGCGCTGCATGGCAGCCGCCGGCCTGCCGGACCTGACGCCCACCGACGTGATGGTGTTTCACCACGTCTACCATCGCCAGCGCGCCAAGAAGCTTGCCGATATCTGCTTCACGCTCAATGTCGAAGACACGCACATCGTCAGCTATGCACTGAAGAAGCTGGAGCGGCTGGGCGTGGTCAAGGGCGAACGCAACAGCAAGGAAGTCTTCTACAGCGTGACGCCCGAAGGCGCTGACATCCTCAAGCGCTACGGCGACATCCGCGAACAATGCCTGACGTCCGGCCTGGATGGGCCGGGCGGGGGCGGGCTGGATTTCAGCCGCCAATTGGCGCACGCCTTGCGCTCGCTATCCGGTCTGTACGACCAGGCCGCCAGGGCGGCAACCTCACTCTGAACCTGTTCGGGCCTGGCCCGGCACACCGCAACCCGACCGCGGCGGCACCCGCCGTGGCCGTCTGTTTTCAAGGATTACGCATGAAGAAGTGGCAATTCTGGATCGATCGTGGGGGTACCTTCACCGATATCGTGGCGCGCCGCCCCGACGGCACGACCACCACGGCAAAGATGCTGTCGGAAAACCCCGAGCAGTATCGCGACGCAGCCGTGGCCGGCATCCGCAAGCTGCTGGGCGTGGCGCCCGGGCAGCCGGTGCCCGTGGACCAGGTTGAATGCGTGAAGATGGGCACGACGGTGGCCACCAACGCCTTGCTGGAACGCAAGGGCGAACGCACGCTGCTGGTGACCACGCGCGGGTTCCGCGATGCGCTGCGCATTGCGTATCAGAACCGGCCCCGCCTGTTCGACCGCAATGTCGTGCTGCCCGAAATGCTGTACGAATCCGTCGTGGAAGCCGATGAGCGCGTGGCCGCCGACGGCGCCGTCATTCGCGATCTGGACGAAGAGGGCTTGCGGGCGGGCATGCAGGCCGCGTACGACAGCGGCATACGCGCGGTTGCCATCGTGTTCATGCACGCCTGGCACGCCACCGACCACGAGCAGCGCGCGGCGCGCATCGCTCGCGAAGTGGGCTTCACGCAGGTGTCGGCCTCGCACGAGGTCAGCCCGTTGATCAAATTTGTGTCGCGCGGCGACACGACGGTGGTTGACGCGTATCTGTCGCCCATCCTCAAGCGCTATGTGGATCAGGTGGCGGGCGAATTGCCCGGCATCCGCCTGATGTTCATGCAATCCAGCGGCGGCCTGACGGATGCGCACCGCTTCCGGGGCAAGGACGCCATTCTGTCCGGCCCCGCCGGCGGCATTGTCGGCATGGTGCGCACCAGCGAAATCGCCGGGTTCCCGAAGGTTATCGGGTTCGACATGGGCGGCACGTCCACCGACGTGTCGCACTACGCGGGCGAATTCGAACGCGAATTCGAAACCCAGGTGGCCGGCGTGCGCATGCGCGCGCCCATGATGAGCATCCACACGGTGGCGGCAGGTGGCGGGTCCATTCTGCATTTCGACGGCGCGCGCCTGCGCGTCGGACCGGATTCGGCGGGCGCCAACCCCGGCCCTGCCTGCTATCGCCGTGGCGGCCCCCTGGCCGTGACGGACTGCAACGTGCTGTTGGGCAAGATCCAGCCCGACTTCTTCCCCAATGTGTTCGGCCCCGACGCGAATGAAGCGTTGGACCGCGACGCCGTGGTCGAACGTTTCACCGCGATGGCCGACGAAGTGCGCACGGCCACCGGCCGCGAGATGACGCCGGAACAGCTGGCGGAAGGCTTCCTGGAAATCGCCGTGGGCAACATGGCGGAAGCCATCAAGCGCATTTCGGTGCAGCGCGGCCACGACGTGACGGAATACGCCTTGACGGTGTTCGGCGGCGCCGGCGGCCAGCACGCTTGCCTGGTGGCCGACGCCTTGGGCATGACGACGGTGTTCGCGCATCCGCTGGGCGGCGTGTTGTCCGCCTATGGCATGGGTTTGGCCGACCAGACCGACATGCGCCAGAAAACGGTTGAAAAGGTGCTGGACGCCGGCCTGATGGGCGAGCTTCAGAACGAACTGGACGTGCTGGCCGGGCAAGCGGTGGGCGAACTGCGCCGCCAGCATGTGCCGGACGGCGACATCTCCGTGCAGCGTCGTTTGCATCTGAAATATCGCGGCACCGACACCGCGCTGGAAGTGGCGTTTTCCACTCTGGAGCAGGCGCGCAGCGACTTCGAGGCCGCCTATCGCCAGCGCTATTCCTTCTTGATGCCCCACCGCGAACTGGTCGTGGAAACCATTTCGGTGGAAGCCACGGGTGGCGGCGAACGGGTTGGCGAAGCGGCCGTGCCGCGTACCCGCGACGGGGCTTTGGCGGCCCGCCGCGTGGTCAGCATGTACAGCGCGGGCGAGTGGCGCGACACGCCGCTGTACGTGCGCGAAGACATGGCGGGCGGTGACGTGGTGACGGGCCCCGCCATCATTTCCGAGCCCAACCAGACCACCGTGGTGGAACCGGGCTGGCAAGCGGAATTGACGTCGCAAGACCATTTCGTGATCCGCCGCATCGAAGCGCGCGCGGATCGTCGCAGCATCGGCACGCAGGCCGATCCAGTCATGCTGGAGGTGTTCAACAACCTGTTCATGTCGATTGCCGAGCAGATGGGCTACCGCCTGCAGAACACGGCGTACTCGGTGAACATCAAAGAGCGCCTGGACTTTTCCTGCGCGATTTTCGATTCGCAGGCCCGCCTGATCGCCAACGCGCCGCACATGCCGGTGCACCTGGGGTCGATGGGCGAGTCGGTGCGCACGGTGATGAACGCCAACGCCGGGCGCATGATGCCGGGCGATGCCTATGTGGTGAACGATCCTTACCACGGCGGCACGCACTTGCCGGACGTGACCGTCATCACCCCCGTGTTCGATCACGCCGGCCGCGAAATCCTGTTCTACGTCGGTTCGCGTGGCCACCACGCGGATATCGGCGGGACCACGCCGGGCTCCATGCCGCCGGATTCCAAGACGGTGGAAGACGAGGGCGTGCTGTTCACTAATTTCCAGCTGGTCAAGAACGGCGAATTCCGCGATCAGGCCGCACGCGACATCCTGGGCTCGGGCCGCTGGCCCGCGCGCAATCCGGATCAGAACATTGCCGACATGCACGCGCAGATCGCCGCCAACGAAAAGGGCGTGCAAGAGCTGCTGCGCATGTGCGACCACTTCGGGCTGGACGTGGTGCGCGCCTATATGGGCCACGTGCAGGACAACGCCGAAGAAGCGGTGCGCCGGGTGATTTCGGTGCTGAAAGACGGCAGCTACGAATACCCGCTGGACAACGGCGCGGTGATCCGCGTGGCCGTGAAGGTGGACACGCAGGCACGCAGCGCGGTGGTCGATTTCACCGGCACATCGCCGCAGCTGGACAACAACTTCAACGCACCCGGCGCAATCGCCGTGGCGGCGGTGCTGTATGTGTTCCGCACGATGGTCAACGACGACATTCCGCTGAACGATGGCTGCCTTGCGCCGCTGTCGATCATCTTGCCGGAAGGTTCGATGCTGCGCCCGAACCCGCCCGCATCGGTGGTGGCGGGCAACGTGGAAACGTCGATGTGCATCGTCAACGCGCTGTATGGTGCGCTGGGGGTGCTGGCGGCCAGCCAGGGCACGATGAACAACTTCACCTTCGGCAACGCGCGCCATCAGTACTACGAGACCATCTCGGGCGGCACCGGCGCGGGGCCGGTGCGCATCGACGCGGCGGGCCCGCATGACGAAGGGTTTGCCGGCACGTCGGTGGTGCAGGCGCACATGACCAACTCGCGCCTGACGGACCCGGAAGTGCTGGAATTCCGTTTCCCGGTGCGGCTTGAATCGTACGAAATCCGCAAGGGTTCGGGCGGTGCGGGGCGCTATCCGGGCGGCGAGGGTGGCGTGCGTCGGATCCGTTTCCTGGAAGACATGACGGCGGCGATCTTGTCCAACAACCGTCGCTACGCGCCGTTTGGCCTGGCGGGTGGGCAGCCGGGCGCAATGGGCCGGAACTCGATTGAACGGGTGGACGGCACGATTGAAGAGCTGGGTCCGCAAGATAGCGCCCAGCTGCATCCGGGCGACATCTTTGTCGTTGAAACCCCTGGGGGCGGAGGCTACGGCGCGGTGTGACGGCGGTGGGTGTGATGATGTGGTGAACGAGCCGGATCATTCCGGCTCTGACATCACATCCAATGCAATGTCCGCCATCGCGCGGCGGTCATAGACGCGCAGCGTCACGTCATCGTCGCGGATTTCGAACACGGCGGTGGCCAGCGTGTTTTCCCCGTCCGGGTCCGCGGCGTCCGTGCGCAGGATGGGCAGGGCGCCCAGCGTATCGTGCAGC
>NZ_JBLVOL010000083.1:108679-136600 GCF_053543755.1 Achromobacter semiaridum
CAGGTCCGCGCCGCCGGTCCGCGGCGACCAGCCGTCCACGATGCCTTCGATTCTGTTCTGCCGGTCGCGCGATGATTCGGTCACCACCTGGGGTTGCGCGCGGGTCTTGGCGTGAATCATGTGGTTGGCATGGCCGTAGCGCGTGCCGATGTCCAATACCGATACCGCACCCGGCGTCACTTCGGCGCTGATCAGGCGCGGGTCGGTGGCGCTGCCCAGCGTGTGATGAAACCCGCCGGAATGGGGAAGGTCTCGCAACAGCGCGATGGCATCGTCCAAGGTGGCGCAGTCGAGCACGGCGCGCGCCAGAAACATGCGCGGCACGCCGGGATGGCGTTGGCGGGTGCGCAGGTTGTTGATGGTCTGGACGAGGCCTGCGCGGTTGGCGCCGAAGGTGTGGCCGGGCAAGGATCCCGGGTAATAGAAGCTGACGTAACCGGGCGCGTCGTCCAGCGCCACGTCGACCAGATGGCAACGTCCATATAGATACGGGTCGCCGTCTTCGTTGTGCCCGATCCAGCGTGCGCCGTCCGCGCCTTTGAGCGCGACGGTCGTGCAGCCGTCGTTCGTGCTGTGCAGCAGGTCGCCACGGCAATTCCAAAGCAGCACGTCCTTGACCGGCATGCGCAGCCCTTCGGCCATGCCTTCCAACTCTTCCCATATCGCGGGTAGCGCGGCCTGCGCATGCTGGGCCAGTTCGTCTACATAAGCATGATCGCGCCAGCGCCGCAGCGCTTCCCAGGTGCTGCTTTGCGCCAGATACACCGACATCAGCGGGCGGGCCAACTTGCCCAGCGCCAGGCCCACCTGACGCCGGTTTCCGGCAATGCGTACATATTTGTAGGGCATGGGGATTCTCCGGGGTGTCATGCGGATTGTAATTTTTCTAAGCTCTGCCGGGTGGGGACGGATGCGTTAAGATCGCCGATAAGCCGCGCCGGACACCCCGGCGCCGCTCAGGAATCATGCCCCTACAACAACCCCGGGGTGCCGACGGTCCCCAAGAGGAGAGTTTCATGATCAAACGTAAAGTCGCCGCCGCCTTGGTCGGCCTGTCCGTGGCCATGTTCGGCGCTGCCTCTGGCGCGCAAGCCCAAGGCAAGGAACTGGTGGTGGCCACCGATACCGCTTTCGTGCCGTTCGAGTTCAAGCAGGGCAATACCTACGTGGGCTTTGACGTAGACCTGTGGGCCGCCATCGCCAAGGAACTCAACCTGAAGTACAAGCTTCAGCCGATGGATTTCAACGGCATCATCCCGGGCCTGCAAACCAAGAATATCGACGCCGCCCTGGCGGGCATTACGATCCGCGACGACCGCAAGAAAGTCATCGACTTCTCGGACCCCTACTATGAAAGCGGCCTGGCCATTCTGGTCAGCGAAAAGAACACCGACATCAAGGACGCCAAGTCCCTGGCGGGCAAGACCGTCGCCGTCAAGACCGGCACCGCCACCGTTGACTTCCTGAAAGCGCAGGTGCCGGACGCCAAGCTGAAACTGTTCCCCAACATCGACAACGCCTACCTTGAACTGGCCACCGGCCGCGTCGATGCCGCGGTGCACGACACGCCCAACGTGCAGTACTACGCCAATTCAGCCGGAAAGGGCCGCGTGAAGGTCGTGGGCTCGGTCAAGAGCGGTGACTTCTACGGCATCGCCTTCCCCAAGGGCAGCGAACTGGTGCCGCAAGTGAACAAGGCGCTGGCCGCGCTGAAGGCCAATGGCCAGTACGACGCCATCTACGAAAAGTGGTTCGGCAAGAAGCCGTAAGCAGATAGCTGTTTTTGGCGCCGCCTGTGGGTACTGCCCGCGCGCGGCGCCGCCATGATGCGGCGCCCGTTGGCGCTTTGGGGGGAATATCGTGGAGTTCGACTGGACTGTAATCGAGAGCGCGTTACCCAATCTGCTTGAGGGTACGCTGATGACCATCAAGATCACGTTCTGGGGATTGTTCGGTGGTTTTCTGCTGGGCGCGCTGTCTGGCGTGACGCGTGCATACGGCAATATCGTCCTGTCGGCCATCGCGCAGGTTTATGTGGCGGTCATTCGCGGCACGCCGATTGTCGTGCAGGTGATGTTCATCTACTTCGCCTTGCCGCTGCTTGCCGATATCCGGGTGGATGCGGAATGGGCGGCCATCGTCACATTGATCATCAACTCGGGCGCCTACATTTCCGAAATCGTACGCGGGGCGCTGTTGTCGGTACACAAGGGACTGAAGGAAGCGGGGCAGGCGATGGGCCTGCCGTTTCACAAGATCTTGTTCCACATCATCGGACCGGTGGCGTTTCGCCGCATGATCCCGCCGCTGGGCAACCAGTGCATCATCAGCTTGAAGGATTCCTCGCTGTTCATCGTGATCGGCGTGGCTGAACTGACGCGCCAAGGCCAGGAGATCATGGCCAGCAACTTCCGCGCCGTCGAAATCTGGTCCGCCGTGGCGATCGTCTACTTGATCTTGACCGGCTTGATGGCGCTGACGCTGCACATGGTGGAAAGAAGGATGCGCATATTATGAGCATGGTTGAATTTCATAACGTCACCAAGAGTTTTGGCGAATCCATGGTGCTGAACGGCATCTCGCTGAACATCGATGCAGGCGAGGTTGTGGTGGTGGTGGGGCCGTCGGGTTCCGGCAAGTCCACGTTCCTGCGGTGCATCAACGTACTGGAAACCATTAACGATGGCGATCTTCTGGTCGATGGCCTGAGCGTCAAGGGCGACGCCGCGCAGGTGCGCGAAATTCGCCGTGAAGCGGGCATGGTGTTTCAGCAGTTCAACCTTTTCCCGCAGATGACCGCGTTGCAAAACGTGATGTTCGGCCCCGTGCACACGCGCGGCCAAAGTCGCGACGAAGCGCGCGAGCTGGCGATGGGCTTGCTGGACAAGGTGGGGTTGGCCGAACGCATGAACCACTTTCCGTCCGAGCTGTCCGGTGGGCAGCAGCAGCGCGTGGCGATCGCGCGCGCATTGGCCATCAAACCCAAGCTGATGCTGTTCGACGAGCCCACCTCGGCGTTGGATCCCGAACTGCGTCACGAAGTGCTGAAGGTGATGCGCGATCTGGCGGAAGAGGGCATGACGATGGTGGTCGTCACGCACGAAATGGAATTTGCCCGCAAGGTAGGCAGCCGGTTGATCTTCATCGACGCGGGCAAAATCGCGCACGACGGCCCGCCGGCTGAATTGCTAAGCAACCCGCCCAGCCAGCGGTTAAAGGACTTTTTGCAACACGTGGCTTGATCGCGGTGTGGGCGTTAGTCCGGCTTCAGCCCTTGACCCGGACAATCTTCTGCACCTGCGGAACGTGTCGGATGGCGCGGATGACTTGAGCCAGATGCTTGCGGCTGTCGACCTGGATGGTCAGGTGCAGCGACACCGTGGACACCGCGTCATCGTGCATCGTCACGTGCATGATGTTGGCGTCGGCGGCGGTGACTTCCGCCGCCAGCCGGCCAAGCACGCCGCGTTCGTTGCGGGTGATGATGTCCAGGCGCGTGGCCAGGTGCTTGGCCGTGTGCGCGTCCCACGCCACATTGATCCAGCGTTCGGGTTCGCGCAGGCGCTGGCGCATGGCAACCGGGCAGTCGGCGGTATGCACCACCAGCCCGTGGCCCATGCGCATGCCGGCCACGATGGGGTCGCCAGGCAGCGGACCGCAGCAAGGCGCCAACTGCACGGCCTGGCCTTCGTTGCCCTGGATCAGGATGGGAGCGCTGCGCGCCGAGGTCAGTTCGTCAACCGCTGCCGCCGTGGTGGCAACCAGCTGATGTTCGGGCGCAAAGCGGCGGGCCACAACGGCGGCCAGTCGCTTGCCCAGCCCGATATCGGCCAGGATCTCTTCGCGCGAGCTCGCGCCCGTGCTGCGCGCCAGCTTTTGCCAGGCCGGGTCGTCGGTTGCCGGCATCGGCATGTGCAGTTCTTGCAGGGCCTGGCTCAGCAGCCGTTCGCCGAACGCTACCGATTCCTCGTACTTGACGGTACGCAGGTAGTGGCGGATTTCGGAACGGGCGCGGCCGGTACGTACGTAGTTGAGCCACTGTGCGTTGGGGCGCGAGGCGGGCGAGGTCACAATTTCCACCGTGTCGCCGCTGTTCAGTTCAGTGCGCAGCGGCACGAATTCGCCGTTGACCTTGGCCGCCACGGCCTGGTTGCCGATGTCCGTGTGGATGGCGTAGGCAAAGTCCACCGGCGTCGCGCCACGGGGCAGGGAAATGATCTTGCCGCGCGGCGTGAACACATAGACTGCGTCCGGGAACAGGTCAACTTTGACGTGCTCAAGGAATTCGCCGGAATCGCCCGTCTGGCTTTGAATGTCCAGCAGCGATTGCAGCCATTGGTGCGTGCGCTTTTGCAGGTCGTTCAGCGTCAGGTCGGCGCCCTTGTACAACCAGTGCGACGCCACGCCTTCTTCGGCCACGTGATGCATGTCGCGCGTGCGGAACTGAAATTCCACCGGCGTGCCATAGGGGCCGACCAGCGTGGTGTGCAGGGACTGATAGCCGTTCACCTTCGGAATGGCGATGTAGTCCTTGAACTTGCCGGGCACCGGGCGATACAGCTGATGCAGCGTGCCTAGCGCCAGATAGCATTCGGGCAGCGTGTGCACGATCACGCGAAAGCCATAAATATCCAGCACGTCGGAAAACGACTTTTTCTGGTCCACCATCTTGCGGTAGATGCCATAAAGCGTTTTCTCGCGGCCGGTGACTTCGGCTTCGATACCGGCGGCGGGCAGCGACGCCCGCACCGAATCGGCAATTTTGGTGATGACTTCGCGCCGGTTGCCACGCGCCGCCAGCACGGCCTTGTACAGCACCTGATAGCGGTTCGGGTACATCGCCGCGAAGCACAGGTCCTGCAATTCACGGAACAGCAGGTTCAAGCCCAGGCGATGGGCGATGGGCGCGTAAATATCCAGCGTTTCGCGTGCGATGCGCCGGCGCTTCTCGGGGTTGACCGCGTCCAGCGTACGCATGTTGTGCAGGCGGTCGGCCAACTTAATGAGGATGACGCGCACATCGCGCGCCATCGCCAGCAGCATCTTGCGAAAGCTCTCGGCCTGCTGCTCGGCCTTGGTGGCAAAGTCCAGCCGGTCCAGCTTGGACAGCCCATCCACCAGTTCGGCGACTTCAGGGCCAAATTTTTCGGCAAGCTCGTGCTTGGCGATGCCCTGGTCTTCCATCACGTCATGCAGCAAGGCAGCGGACAACGCGTTGACGTCGAGCTTCCAGCCTGCGCAGATTTCAGTGACGGCGATGGGATGCGAGATGTAGGGCGAACCGCTGGCGCGGAATTGGCCCAGGTGCGCCTGGTCCGCGAAGCGATAGGCTTCGCGCACGCGCTCTACATCTTTGGGATCGAGATAGCTGCCGATGATTTCGGTCAGCGGTGCCAGCGAAGCGACCGGCGAGGCGGTCGCGTCCGCCGCTTCTTGCGCGGCGACGGACGGTGGCGTAGCGGGGTTTTTGCCTTTCTTACCCGTGCGGCGCCCAAGACGGGAGCCGGCACGTAGCGCGGCAAGCAGACCAGATGAAGCGTACTTCAGCCCGGGAAAAGCCATACTTGCCGCCCCCCGAGACTATCAGGTGGGAACTTTACGCAGCATTTCCACGCCGGTTAGGCCGCCCGCGATTTCGCGCAGTGCAGTGACCGTGGGCTTGTCTTTGCTGTCCAGGCGCGGGGCATGGCCTTGCGCCAACTCGCGGGCGCGATACGTCGCGGCCAGCGTGAGCTTGAAACGATTGGGGATTTGATTCAGACAGTCTTCGACAGTGATGCGAGCCATTAGGACACCTGGTGCTGATGGATGATAGGGAGAATGCAGTCGGCTCAATGCTCGGCAGGGATGCCAAGTTGCGAGAACAACTGAGCGTGCCGGGCGGCCTGAGACGAAAAACGCAGCCTTGCGGCACTGACGATTTGTATCAGTTCCGACAAGGCTACGCTAAATTCTTGATTAATAATAACATATTCGCATTCAGGCGCGTGGGCGATTTCGCCGCCCGCCGCCATGAGTCGCCGAGCGATCACTTGCGGCGCATCCTGGCCCCGCGCCTTCAACCGGCTTTCCAGTTCTTCGATAGACGGCGGCAACACGAAAATGCCGATCGCGCCCGGAAAACGCTGCTTTACCTGACGCGCGCCTTGCCAATCGATTTCCAGCAGGACATCACGGCCTTCACGCGTTGCGGTGTCGATACGGTCGCGCGGCGTACCGTAGAAATTGCCATGCACTTCGGCCCATTCCAGCAGGTTTTGCGCGTCGCGCATCTCTTTGAAATCGTCGGTCGAGACAAAGCGATATTCGCGGCCGTCTTCTTCGCCGGGGCGGGGCGCGCGGGTGGTGCAGGAGATGGAAAGTTCGATGGAAGGGTCTTGCGCAAGCAAGGCCTTCACCAGGCTGGATTTGCCCGCGCCGCTGGGAGCGACGACCATGAAGACGTTTCCGGGATTGGCGTACATGAATAAGACCGGCGTGTGATGCTAAGACCGGAAGTCTAGCAAATCAGACGGCGGGGCAGGGGAAAACCCGCTGTCACGCCGTCTGATCGCCGTTGCGGTAGCGCCCGGGCCAGGCTAGCCGGCCGGTTTGGCCGCCGCTTGGATCAACTTGCCCCCCGGTGCCGGGGAATCGCTGCCCAACAGGTGCCCGTTGACTTCAATGCCGTAAAGCGAGTCGTCGGAGTCATGGTATTTGGCGCGGGTGGCTGCAACCGAATCCTTGTAACGCGGGTCTTGCGGCCGTTCGTGCGCATTCATGAAATAGGCCACGTCCCAGGCTTCCTGGTCGCTCAGCATGCCGGCTTGACCCAGCGGCATGTTGGCCTTGATGAAGCCCGCCGCGTTGCCGATCTGGTGCATACCGGCGCCCCAGTTGAACGAATCGGCGCCCCACAACGCGGGGAACACCCAGTGTTTGCCGTTCTTCTGGCCCTGGCCTTGCGCTCCGTGGCACACCGCGCAGTACTGCCCATAGACCTCGCTTCCGCGCACGTAGTCGGCCTTTTGCGCGGGCGCGGGCAGTTTGCGATATCCCTGGCCTTCCAGCACTACGCCGGTGGGTGCCTTGCTGGCCAGCCAGAACATATAGCTTTGCAACGCGACCAGCGTGGAATCGTCCGCCGCCGGGGCCTTGCCGTTCATGCTGAAACGAAAACAGCCCTGTAGCCGTTCCGCCAGGGTGTTGACGTGTTCGTTCTTGGCGCGATAGGCCGGGTACAACACGTACGCGGCCCACATCGGCGCTGAATCCGGGCGGCGGCCGGCGTCCAGATGGCAGCTGGCGCAGGTCAGGTCGTTGCCCACAAATTTGCCTGCCATTTGCGGGGTGTGCAGGAAAATCTGCTCGCCCTGGCGCACGATCATGCCAAATTCGGTGTCGGGCAGCGACGATGCCGAGGGCGGTGTGAAGGCAGGGCGCGGTTCGGCGGCCTGCGCATTCGCAGCAGCGAACAGTCCTAGGGCGATGGCGCCCAGAAGCACGGCACGGCGGAGGGGGGCGGACGATATGTCCGAGCCGGGGTCGATGGCGGCTTGGCGCGCATCGGAGGACATGGCGGTCCGGGCGGGTACAAACATCATGGGCGAGCTCCCGGTGCGGCCGGCGCTTGCGCCGCCAGCAAATCGGCGGCCTTGGGCAGGCCGGCGTAATAGGCGGAAACGGCGTCGATCTCGGCATCGGTCAGCCGTGTCGCCACCGCCGGCATCAACGCAAGCGGCCCCGGCGGACGTTGCCCTTGGCGCCAGGCGCGCAGTTGGCCGGCAATGTATGCGGCCGGTTGGCCAGCCAAACCGGGGAAATTCTCGCCCACGCCGATGCCGCCAGGGCCGTGGCACTGATTACACGCCGGGACGTTTTTGTCCCACGCTCCGCGCGTGGCCAACCACGCGCCCGTGTCGGCGGGCGTGACGGGATGCATGGCCGTGGCGGCCAGGCGGTCAATGTTCAACGGCGACGGCAACGACGCGTAATAGCGTGCCACCGCCGCTTGCTGCTCGGGATCCAGCGCCTTCGCGGTCGCCGCCATAACCGGGCTCACTCGCGACCCGTTGGCCATCGCTTGCAGTTGCTCGGTCAGATACTTGGCGCCGATGCCCGCCAACTGCGGGAAACCCGCAGCGGGATTGCCTTCACCGCGTGCGCCGTGACAGGTCACACAGGCCGGCGCGCCATTCGCGCCTTGCATGCTGATTTGCTTGCCGGCGGGGCCAGCCGCGCCCTGCGCCTGTGCGGCAGCAACGCCCGCCAAGCTCAAGAGCAACGCGGCGGGTAAGGACCGTGGGGTCATGGTTGCCTGCTCCGATATTGTTATTGACTATGGGTAATAAGCTAATTGCCTCAGATTATATAAAGACTTGTGACAGATCTGCGCATTTGTCTGATTTCGCGCGCGTGCTCCACTCGCTTCCTCTCGTAGGAAGCGAGCCGCAACTGTGTCTGGTTTGGAAACTTTGCTTGCAGCATCGCGCTAATGATTGCGGTAGCATCTCGCCGATTGATAACAAGGAGAATCCGATGCACGCAAACGAGATCGAACCACCACGCGTGGCTCTGGTAACCGGTGCAGGGACGGGAATTGGCCGCGCTGTGGCGCTGGAATTCCTGGCGCAGGGCTATCGGGTCGTGCTGGCGGGACGCCGCCGCGACCCGCTGGAAGCAACCCGCACGGCAGCGGGCGAAGACGGCGTGCGAGCGCTGGTGGTGCCGACCGATGTATCGGACGAGCATGCGGTGCGTGATCTTTTCGACACGACGCAGCGCGAATATGGCCGGCTGGATGTGCTCTTTAATAACGCGGGGCGCGGGGCACCCGCCATGCCCATCGAAGAACTGCCCGTGTCGGTGTGGCGCGAAGTCGTCGACACCAACCTGACCGGCATGTTCCTGTGCGCGCAAGCGGCTATCCGTGTGATGAAGGCACAGACGCCGCAGGGCGGCCGCATTATCAACAACGGGTCGATTTCGGCGCACGCGCCGCGTCCGTTCTCGATCGCCTACACGGCGACCAAGCACGCCGTGACCGGGCTGACCAAATCGATTTCGCTGGATTGCCGGCCGTATGGCATTGCCTGCGGGCAGATCGACATCGGCAATGCGGCTACCGACATGACCGAGCGCATGGCAAACGGTATCTTGCAGGCCGACGGCAGCACCAAGGTCGAGCCGCGCATGGACGTCGCGCACGTGGCGCAGGCAGTTGCCGCCATGGCGCGCCTGCCGCTGGACGCCAACGTGCAGTTCATGACCATCATGGCCACCAACATGCCATTCGTGGGGCGGGGCTGAATGCGGCACAGCCTGCCGGAAAATTTCTCGACAGGCTGGTTACTTACCCCTGATCGTCAGGCGCCAGGCAGGCGCCTTTTTTTCGCCCGTGTCTTGAGGCGACCTATCGCGACGCTTGGGCCAGCATCTGGCCCTGGGTGGTGTCCAGATAACGTCGTGCGCCGACGTAGCGCTTGGTCCAGTAAGGGTTCTTCATCTCGTCAACGCGCACTTTCGTGCCACGGCGGGGAGCATGAACGAACTTGTTCTGGCCAATATAGATGCCGACGTGCGAGGTGACGCCGCGACCGCGCGTGGCAAAAAATACCAAGTCACCGGGACGCAGTTCTTTTTTGTTGGCGACGGATTTTCCCTCGCTGCGCTGGGCACGCGCCGTGCGGGGCAGTTCCAGACCGGCGATTTCGCGGAAAACGTACAGCACCAGGCCGCTGCAATCAAAACCTTCGGCGTCGTCGCCACCCCAGCTGTACGGCGTGCCGATGGCGTCGAGGCCGGCTTGCACGACGCGTTCACTCAAGGTGGGAACGGTGGGCTCTTGCGCCAGGCGCAGGCCGCTGAGCGTCGGGCGGGCTTGTGCGGTGGGCAGCGACGCCTGGGCGGCGTTGGGAAGCCACGAGAGGGTCAGTGCAAAAAGGGGGGCTGACAGGAAAACGGGAATGCGGAAATTGGCAAATCGGACTTTTCGCGTGGGCGGAGTCATTACGTCACTTCAAAAATCGGAGTAGGCGGCATGGCTTTGCCTAAGGGGGCAAGCCGGCGGAAAGGGGGCGTTCCGGGCCACGCAAGCCACGGAAGCCGTTGAATTATAATGGAATAAAGTTTCATTACATTTGTAGTGCAATGCAGCATTATCAGCGTTCCATCGTTACTGCCGCCCGGGGAGACGATGTAACGGGCGCAGCAAATTCGGGACTGGCGCAACGAGCGGGGCTGCGGCGGGGCAGTGGCAAATATGACGCTTCATGCGGGATCGGCTCGGGCATAATCGACCGCATCGGCGCTTGTGGGCCTGAGTTGTGGGCCCGAGTTACCCAGGGCGCCGAGCAAACCGATAAGACAGATAAGAAGCGGAGTAGAGCTCAATGATGAATGCAGTACACCCCGTGTCTTCCATGAACCGGCCCGATGCCTTGCCCTTTGAACCCTTTCAGGACGCCCGTGCCGCCGTCGCCCGGCTGGCCGAAATCTACGCGCGCAACACGGCATTCCTGCGTGCGGCTTTTCGCGACGTGCTGAAGGAAGGGGCGAAGGAACACGCAAAGGAAGGCGCAGAGGACGGCGCGAAGGAAGGCAGCGGTAGCGCACCCGAGCGTGCGCGGGCCTACTACCCGGCGATCCGTATCGTGGTCGAAACCTACGACCCCATCGACACCCGCCTGTCGTACGGCCACGTGGCCGAGCCCGGCATCTACCAGACCACCATCACCCAGCCCGAGCTGTTTCGCGACTACCTGATCGAGCAGGTCGGCCAGTTGCTGCAAAACCATCGCGTGGCGGTCGAGGTCGGCGAGTCCGATTCGCCCATCCCGCTGCATTTCGCCTTCCCTGAAGGCGCGTATGTCGAGGGCGAGCACCTTGAAGCGCTGAAGCGCCCGCTGCGCGACCTGTTCGACGTGCCCGACCTGGCCGTCACCGATGACGCCATTGTCAACGGTTCCTGGCGCGGCAAGGACGGCGAACCCAAGCCGCTTGCCCCGTTCACCGCCCAGCGCGTCGACTATTCGCTGCATCGCTTGCAGCACTACACGTCGACGGCGCCGGCGCATTTTCAGAACTTTGTGCTGTTCACCAATTACCAGTTCTACGTTGACGAGTTCTGCGCCCGCGCTCGTGCGCTGATGGCAAGCGGCAATGAAGACTACGAGATGCTGGTCGAGCCGGGCAACCGCATCACCCGACGCGGCGAAAACGGCCCGGGCGACGAAGGCCAGGGGGTGCGCCTGCCGCAAATGCCCGCCTATCACCTCGTGCGCGGCGACCATTCCGGCATCACGCTGGTCAATATCGGCGTGGGCCCGTCCAACGCCAAGACCATCACCGACCACATCGCCGTGCTGCGTCCGCATGCCTGGCTGATGCTGGGCCATTGCGCCGGCCTGCGGGATTCCCAGCGCTTGGGCGACTACGTGCTGGCTCACGGCTATGTTCGTGAAGACCACGTGCTGGATGCCGACCTGCCCACGTGGGTGCCCGTGCCCGCGCTGGCCGAAGTGCAGGTAGCGCTGGAACAGGCCGTGCAGGAAGTGGCGGGGCTGTCGGGCTGGGATTTGAAGCGCATCATGCGCACGGGCACCGTGGCCACCATTGACAACCGCAACTGGGAACTGCGCGACCACGTTGAACTGGTCGAGCGTTTTGCGCAGTCGCGCGCGATTGCGCTGGACATGGAATCGGCCACCATTGCCGCCAACGGTTTCCGCTTCCGGGTGCCGTACGGCACGTTACTGTGCGTGTCAGACAAGCCTCTGCATGGCGAACTGAAACTGCCAGGCATGGCCAGCGTGTTCTATCGCAGGCAGGTCAATCAGCATCTAGAAATTGGCATCCGCGCCCTGGAGCGCCTGCGGGACATGCCGCCGGAACGGTTGCATTCCCGCAAGCTGCGCACCTTCATGGAAACGGCCTTCCAGTAGGCGCGATCCGTCCCCAAACGGCCGCCAATTTTCGAGGCGGGTCCGTTTGCGCTATTCTCGCGCGTTGCTCGGTAATCCCAGGCTTTCGCGAGATCTCCGCGCGGACGCCTTCAAGACGTGAAGGAATGAATTTTGGCTCCATCGGAACACGATGATCGCCGCTCCGGCGGCACGCGCGCAGCGAAGGCAAACCCGCCTTCCGAGCTGCGGCGCACCTTGTCCGCACGCCATCTGACAATGATCGCGGTGGGCGGGTCCATCGGCACCGGCCTGTTCGTGGCGTCCGGCGCCACCATTGCTCGCGCGGGCCCGGGCGGCGCGCTGCTGGGCTATGTGCTGATCGGCGTGATGGTCTATTTCCTGATGACCAGCCTGGGCGAACTGGCCGCCGCCATGCCCGTGTCGGGCTCATTCTCCACGTACGGCGCGCGCTACGTCGAAGACGGTTTCGGCTTCGCGCTGGGCTGGAACTATTGGTACAACTGGGCGGTGACGGTGGCCGTGGACCTGGTGGCGGCGCAGCTCGTCATGGCCTACTGGTTTCCCGACGTGCCCGGCTTCTACTGGAGCGCCTTGTTCCTGGCCATCACCTTCGGCCTGAACGCGATGTCGGCGCGCGGTTTTGGCGAAGCGGAATTCTGGTTCGCGCTGATCAAGGTCGTGGCGGTGCTGGGTTTTGTGGCAATGGGCGTGATGATGCTGCTGGGCATCATCCGTGGCGGCGAAACGGGCGGGTTGGCAAATTGGACGGTGGGCGACGCGCCCTTCGCGGGTGGCTTTGCCGCGCTGATCGGCGTGGCGATGGTGGTGGGCTTTTCGTTCCAGGGCACCGAATTGATCGGCATTGCCGCGGGCGAATCCAAGGACCCCGCGCGCAACCTGCCGCGTGCCGTACGTCAGGTGTTCTGGCGCATCCTGCTGTTCTACGTCATGGCCATCCTGGTGATCGGCCTGCTGATCCCGTACACCGATCCGCATTTGCTGCGCAACGATGTCGAAGACATCAGCGTCAGTCCGTTCGCGCTGATCTTTGAACGCGCCGGCCTGCTGGGCGCGGCGTCCGTCATGAACGCCGTGGTGCTGACTTCGGTGCTGTCCGCCGGCAATTCGGGCATGTACGCCGCCACGCGCATGCTTTACAGCCTGGCCCGCGAGGGCAAGGCGCCGCGCATTTTCGGCCGCATTTCGCGCAATGGCGTGCCGTTGTGGGCGCTGCTGGCGACCACCGTCGTTGCCGCCCTGTGCTTCTTCACGTTTATCTTCAGCCCGAACGCGGTGTACATCTGGCTGTTGAACACCTCGGGCATGACGGGTTTCATCGCGTGGCTGGGCATCGCCATCAGCCATTACCGGTTCCGGCGCGGCTACGTCAAACAAGGTCACAGCCTGGCCGATCTGCCGTATGTGTCGCCGTTCTTTCCCTTTGGTCCGATTTTTGCCTTTGTACTGTGCCTGATCATCACGCTGGGCCAGAACTATCAGGCGTTCCTGCAAGACCGCATTGATTGGGGCGGCGTGGTGGCCACGTATATCGGCATCCCGCTGTTCCTGTTGATCTGGCTGGGTTATCGCGTGACGCGCGGCTCGCGTTTCATCAGCTACCGCGACATGCGTTTCCCGGATGCGCGGGCGCGCAGCGAATATCTGGATTCCGCCCTGCGGGGCGAACCGGCAGCTGGCGAGGCGCGCTAGCCGTTCGTCGCCCCATGACAACCGCCCTTAGATAATGTTCTTTTCAAGCAGGGGGCGGTTGTCCAAAACGCGCTGAAAAGACAGGGCGGACAAGTCCAGGCTGCGGTAGGCGCCGAACCGTAGCAGCTCTGCGATACCGCGCCCGGTGGCGGGCGCCTGCTGAAGCCCGTGGCCCGAAAAGCCGTTGGCGAAGTACAGGTTGGGGCAATCGGGATGGGCGCCGATGATGGCGTTGTGGTCGAACACGTTCATTTCGTAATAGCCGGCCCAGGCGCTGCGCACGCGCACGGCCTCGAACGCGGGCACCCGGGCGGCAAGCGCCGGCCAGACGTGGCTGTCGAACGCTTCAAGTTGGGCGTCAAGCGGCATGTCGTCGGCGTCATCCGCCGCGTCGGGCGAATAACCGCATAGAAATTTGTCGCCGTCCGGACGAAACCAGATGCCCGACGGGTCAATCAGCAAGGGGCAGAGCGGCAAGGTTTGCGGGCAGCTGAAGCTGAACACGGTACGCCGCCGGGCGCGCACGGGCAGGTCTATGCCGGCCCATTGGGCCACGCGTGCCGCCCACGGGCCCGCGGCGTTGATGGCCACATCGCAGGGCAGGGCGGCACCGTGGCTGGTCCAGACCCCGTTCACACGCGCGCCTTCGCGCAGCAGGCCCACGGCTTGCGCACGCCGGTACGTCGCGCCTTGCGCTATCGCCTTCTGGCGTAGCGCCTGCATCAGCCCGTAGCCATCGAACCAGCCTTCGCCCGATAGCCCCAGCGCGCCCAGCGCCAGGTCCGCGGTGTTCAGCCAGGGGAATCGCGCTTGCAATTGAACCGGCTCAAGCAAGGCGACGTCAACGCCGTGCGCGCGCTGCGTGGTGTAGTTGCTTTGCAGCGTGTCGCAGCCGGCGGCGCTGGCCAGGTAAAGATAGCCGGGCTCGGTCAAGCCGATATCGGGCGCCGGGTCTTCTACAAACAACGTCGTGGCCAGTTCGCGCAAGAACGCAATGCCCATTTGAGACATGCCGATATTGACGGGCGTCGAAAACTGCTGGCGAATGGAACTGGCCGAGAGCGCGGACGAAGCCCGCGCGTACGTCGGGTCACGTTCAAGCACGGTAACGTCGAAATCGTGTGGGGTTTGGCTTAGAAAGTAAGCGATAGAGCTGCCAACGGCTCCTCCGCCAATGATGACGACGCGTTGCAAGGCTTTTAGTCCCGTTGGTGTCCAGGGCCGACTCGGTGTAGCAGCAGCTTGACGCCTTCTTTGCAGCGGCGCAAGCCCTTGCGTGTGCGGGGCCAAGAAGCCCGTCGGGCGAGGCGGCGCTTACGGCGACACGCGACATTGCTCCAGCATCCAGGCGCCGAATTCGCGCACCAGCGGCGATTCGGCCTGGGTGTGGGGATAGACGAAGTAGTAGGCGTCGGCGCTGCTGAGCGCTTGGGGAAACAGCTGAATCAGTTCGCCGGTGTCCAGTTCGCGTTCCACCAGAAAGCGGGGCAGCAGGGCCGCACCCAGGCTGGAGGCGGCCGCTTGCGCCAGCATGGACGCCTGCTCGAACTGAGGGCCCTGCATCGCGCGCGCCGCGCTGGCGCCGTGTTGGTCAAACCACGACGCCCATTGTGCGGGGCGGGATGTCTGGTGCAGCAGCACGACGTTGGACAAGTCCGCGATGTGCCGGATACCGTGCAGGCGTTGATAGCGGGGGCTGCTGACGGCGATGACCTCTTCGTGCATCAGGTACTCGCACACGGCGCCGGCCCAGTAAGGCGCACCGAAATGGATGGCCGCGTCAAAAGGCTCTTGCGAGAACTCGAAGGGCAGGGTGCGCGACGTGAAGTTGATGGTCACGTCGGGCTTGCGCGCCATGAAGTCACCCAGCCGCGGAATCAGCCAGCGGGTGCCCAACGTGGGCAGCACCGCCAGGTTGAGCTGGTCGCGGCGGGTGCAGGCCATGGTGCGGCGGGTGGCTTCGGACAGTTGGTGCAGCAGGATGCGCACCTCGGACGCGTAGGCGCGGCCAGCATCGCTTAAGACCACCCGCTGGCGCACGCGATGGAACATCGTTACGCCCAGCTGGGTTTCAAGTTGGTGGATCTGGCGCGATACGGCGCTTTGGGTCAGGTGAAGCTCGTCCGCCGCGCGCGACACGCTGTTGCGCCGGGCGACTGCTTCGAAGGCCAGCAGGTTGGCGACGGGCGGCAGAAAGGTCTTGCGGAACATGGGGCTTCCTAATGGAGACAGCCTTGGGATACAGCCTTGACGTAAACCCCCCATGACAACACGGCCTTGTCAGCGACCCTATAGGAAAAGTCTGGAATGCGAAGAGGCCGCTCGCGCGGCCTCCCGATTTCTCATCAAGCCGCTACCGCTTATTCGATGTTCTGCGCCTGTTCGCGCATCTGCTCGATGAGCAGCTTCAGGTCCATGGCGGCGCGCGTGACTTCCATGCTGCCTGCCTTGGAACCCAGCGTATTGGCTTCGCGGTTCATTTCCTGAAACAGGAAATCCAGGCGCTTGCCGGCACTGCCGGCGTTTTTCTTACCCGGGGCGGATTTGCCGCCGCCGTCGGTCAGCAGGTGGCGCAATTCTTCCAGATGAGAACGCAGGCGCGACAGTTCTTCGGCAACGTCGATACGCAGCGCAAACAGATTGGCTTCCTGCGACAGGCGTTCGGACAGCTCCGTGCCCGAGATGTGTGTGAAACCGCCGGGAAAGGCCGATTCCACACTTTCGCGCAGTTTGGCGGCCAGCTTGTCGCGGTGGTCGGACAGCAGTTGCGGCAGATGAGCCTGCACGATATCGACCACGCCGGCGACGCCGTCGGCGCATTCACGCATCATGCCCGCCAGGCGTTCGCCTTCGCGCGCGCGGCCCTCTTGCAGTTGGGTCAAGGCCTGCTGCGCGGCTTGCAGGCAGGCCGCGCCCCACACCTGCGGGTCCAGCGCGTCGTTGCCGCGTTGGCCGGGCCAGTTGAACAATTCCACCAGCCGGGGCGGCGCGATGTCAGGAACGATGCGGCGCGCGGCCTGCAATTGTTCCGCCAGGCTTTCCAGCCACGTCGGATCCAGCTTGGACAAGTCGGTGCTGGCGTTGCGCGTGAATGACACCCGGATCTCGACCTTGCCGCGCGCCAGATTGGCGGTCAGCAGCTCGCGCAGCGGCGTTTCAACATGCCGCAACTCGTCGGGCAAGCGGAAATACAAATCAAGGAAGCGGCTGTTGACGCTGCGCAGTTCAATGGCAAGCGTGCCTTGTTCTAGGTCTGCTCGGGCGTTGCCGAATGCGGTCATGCTGCGAATCATGGTCGTGTCCTGGTAAAGCTGGGGTAAGAGCCGGTTGCGCCGGGGCCCGCGGTGCCCCGGAAAAGGGGGCGGGTCTGTGTATTCAACCGGATATATCGCGGCAGGATACTCCAAGCGGGAATTTCCTGCGGCGCCTGCCCGTACAATGCCGCGAACCAATATCTAGACTGGAGTTTGCCTGTGACCACTACGCCCACCATCGCCCGTCCGTCCGGCCGCGCTGTAGACGAACTGCGGCCGTTCAGCCTGGAACGCGGCTTTACGCGCTATGCCGAAGGCTCGGTGCTGGTCAAGGCCGGCGATACACACGTGCTGTGCACCGCCAGCGTGTTGGAGAAAGTGCCGCCGTTTCTGAAGGGTAAAGGCGAAGGCTGGGTCACGGCGGAATACGGCATGCTGCCGCGCGCCACCCACACGCGTGGCGATCGTGAAGCCGCCCGTGGCAAGCAAAGTGGCCGTACGCAGGAAATTCAACGCCTGATCGGTCGCAGCCTGCGCGCCGTGTTCGACATGCGCGCACTGGGCGAACGCACGCTGCATCTGGATTGCGACGTGTTGCAGGCCGACGGCGGCACGCGCTGCGCCAGCATTACGGGCGCGTGGGTGGCGGCGGCCGATGCCGTGGCCTTGCTGATGAAGCGTGGCGACCTGGCCGTCAACCCGATCCGCGACGCGGTGGCCGCCGTGTCGGTGGGCTTGGTGCAAGGGCGTTCGGTGCTGGACCTGGACTACCAGGAAGATTCCGCCTGCGACGCCGACGTCAACGTCATCATGACGGGCAGCGGGGCTTTTGTTGAAGTGCAGGGCACCGGCGAAGGCGCCACGTTTACCCGCGCCGAACTGGACACCATGCTGGTGCTGGCCGAAAACGGCATCGCCAGCCTGGTCCGCGCCCAGCGGGCCGCGCTGGTGTAAGCGGCAGGCATGAAAAGGGATCCGGGCAACGTCTGCGCGGATCCCATAACGTATGCGGGCATACCGGTACCGGTTTTTGCCCGTATCAGCCGGGCAGCAACGCGCCCAGCTTGTCGATTTTCTCCAAGCCCCAGATTGACGCGATCAGCGTGCGCAGCTCCGCTTCCGTTGCCGCGTCGGCGTAGCGGCCCAGGCTTAGCGTCTTGTCTTCGATTTCCGCGCGGCTCAAGGTATTGCCCGGGTCGCCCTTCGGCTCATCGACGCGGCCTTGCAGCGTGCGGCCATCTTGCGTGGTCACGGTGACCTTGCCGATCCAGCGTTGCGGATAAGCCTTGTCCACTTCATCGTCCAGCACCATTTCGACCTTGCCCCGGAACGCCGCCACGGCCGGGTCGTCTAAGCCGGCATCAAATTCAGCCAGCCCTGCGCGCCCCTGGCGGGCGATCAGGCCTAGCACCGTTCCCATCGAAAACTTGGACTGATGCACCGTCTGCGGGTTGACGACGGGTCCCAGCACGTCGATGGCGCCCTGATGCACATGCGCCACCACGCGCGCCACGTCGGATTCGGCCAACTTGTGCTCGCGCAGCACTTGTTGCAGCGCATCCGCCGCCGGGTGCGTATGACGGCACGATGCATGGAACTTGAACGAGGTCTCGGCCAGCGCCCAGCGTTCGCCCAGGCGGTCGCACAGCTTGGACGGGTCCGCGTCGGACGACATGCCGGCCGCCATGCCTTGCGGACCTTCCAGGATGTGGCGCGCGCCTGTGAAGCCTTCGCGCGCCAGATACGCGGCGGTGATGCCGTCCGCCGCCGCCTTGGCCGTGTGCAACTGCTTGGAGTCGGCGGCATCGCGCAGAAATTCCCACAGCCCGGCGGCCTGCGTGCCCGCCGAACCCAATGCGTGCAGCATCTGTTCGGGCGTCAACTTCAGCAGGCGGCCGGTGGTGACGGCGGCGGCCAGCGTGCCCGCCGTGCCCGTCGTGTGAAAAATCTTGTAGTGCGAACGTCCTAGAAATTCCCCCACGCGGATGCCGACTTCGTAGCCGGCCACGGCGGCGACCAGCACGTCGCGGCCCGAACTGCCCAGTGCCTGGGCCACGGCCAAGGCGGGCGGGAACACCACGGCGGCAGGGTGGAATACCGAACCGTTGTGCACGTCGTCCTGCTCCACCACGTGGGCGGCGGCCGCGTTCACCATGGCGGCGAACAGCGGCGTGGTGCGGCGCCGCGTGATCAGCACTTCGCTGGGGCCGTCGGCCGGACCCATGGCGGCTGCGTAGCGGTCGATGGCTTGCACCGCGCGCGCCGAGGCGCCGGCAAGTATCGACGCCAGGCAATCCAGCAGCAGGTCTTCGGCGCGGCGCAATACGGGCGCGGGGATGTCTTCGTAACGCAAGTTGGCCGCAAAGGCGGCAAGCTCGGCGCTCAGGTGGGGCGTGTCGTTGGCGGCGGTCATGGTCCGGGGCAGTTGGTGTTGGCGTCGGGTCAGAACGAGCGGGGCAGACCCAGGATGTGTTCGGCGACGTAGGACAGGATCAGGTTCGTCGATATCGGCGCCACCTGGTACAGCCGCGTCTCGCGGAATTTGCGTTCTACGTCGTATTCGGTGGCAAAGCCGAAACCGCCGTGAAATTGCAGGCAGGCGTTGGCCGCTTCCCACGACGCGTCGGCGGCCAGCAGCTTGGCCATGTTGGCCTGCGCGCCGCAGGGTTGGTGCGCGTCGAACAGGCGGCAGGCTTCATAGCGCATCAGGCTGGCGGCTTCGACGTTGATGTGGGCGCGCGCGATGGGAAACTGCACGCCCTGGTTCTGGCCAATGGGGCGGCCGAACACCATGCGTTCCTTGGCGTAGGCGGTGACCTTGTCCACGAACCAATAGCCGTCGCCGATGCATTCGGCGGCGATCAGCGTGCGTTCGGCGTTCAGGCCATCCAGGATGTACTTGAAGCCCTTGCCTTCTTCGCCGATCAGGTTTTCGACGGGGATTTCCAGGTTGTCGAAAAACAGTTCATTGGTCTCGTGATTGACCATGTTCGGAATGGGCCGGATCGTCATGCCGTGCTTGACGGCATGATGCAGGTCCACCAGGAAGATCGACATGCCTTCGGACTTCCGGGTGACCTGGTCCAGCGGCGTGGTGCGTGCCAGCAGGATCATCAGGTCGGAATGCTGCACGCGCGAGATCCAGACCTTCTGGCCGTTGATGACGTAGCGATCGCCACGGCGCACGGCGGTGGTCTTGATCTTGGTGGTATCGGTGCCGGTGGTGGGTTCGGTAACGCCCATCGATTGCAGGCGCAGCTCGCCGGCGGCGATGCGCGGCAGGTACTCGCGCTTCTGCGCTTCGGACCCGTGGCGCAGCAAGGTGCCCATGTTGTACATCTGGCCGTGGCAGGCGCCGGAGTTGCCGCCGCTGCGGTTGATTTCTTCCATGATGACCGACGCTTCGGTCAGCCCAAGGCCCGAGCCGCCGTACTCCTGAGGGATCAGCGCGGCCAGCCAGCCGGCCTCGGTCAGTGCGCGGACAAAGTCCTCGGGGTAGCCGCGTTCTTCATCGATCTTGCGGAAATACTCTGACGGAAATTGCGCGCAAAGGTCGCGCACGGCTTCGCGGATGTCCTGATAGTCGTGTGAGGCGTGGGGCATAGGGCTGCTGTGATAGGCAAAAGGAGGGTTCGGTTCAGCATCGAATGTGCCGCATGGGCGCCGTGCTGCCAATTCACAATTGCTTAATACGGGGTTCCTGTTCGCAAAAGCGCGTTCATGACGAGCGTGCGTTCCACCATCGGGCGGCGGCGCCGTCAGTTGTGTCAAGAAATTGCCAAACTGGGTGTCCATAATCCGTGGCACTGCGCCTCCGGGCGCCTGGTTATAGACGGATGGATATGCGTAAAAATCTCAGGGTCACCACGGCGGTATCGGCCATTCTGGCGTTGTTCGTACTGCTGTTTGCCATAGCGGCCGGAGCCGGCATCGCCGTCCTGCGCGAGAACCGGGCGGATATCGAAGCCTTGGGCCGGGGCAGCGTGGAACGCGCCAGCGACCTGGCCGAACTGACCAGCCGGCTGTTCCAGGCGCGCGCGGCGTTGACCGACGCCAAGACCAGCATGGAAGGCGGGCTTGAAGACGCCCGTAACGCGTCGCTGACGCAGGCGGACGCGCTGCTCAAGCAGGCCGGCGCCAGCCTGGCGCGGCTACGTGCCAACCCGGACACCAGCGCGCAAGGTGGTGCACTGTTCGACCAGATGCTGGCCGCCCATGCCGCCTTCGCCGACCAGACCTTGGCGCCCATGCTCAGCGCTATCCAGGGCTGGAACGGCATCGAGGTGAATCGGTTGGTGGACAAGGTGTTGCCCGCCAGCGGCGCGGCCTACGTGAAGCAGGCGGACGGCTACCAGCGCTATGCGCGCGAGCAGGGCCAGGCCGCCGTGGCCGATGCCAGCCGCACGCTGGAACGGGTAAGCGTGGTGGCCGCCACCGTGCTGGCGGTGGTGCTGCTGCTGGCCGCGCTGATCCGCTTGGCGTTCCGGCGCGGCATCCTGCGGCCGCTGAACGAGGCGGGCGCGCATTTTGATCGCATCGCCGACGGCGACCTGACGGGCGACATTGCCATGCGCGGCGACAACGAGATCGGCGTGTTGTATTCGGCGATGCGTCGCATGCAGACGGGGCTGTCGGCGGCGGTCGCCTCCGTGCGCCGGGGCGTCGAGGAAATCCATACCGGCTCGGGCGAGATCGCGGCGGGTGGCGCCGATATGTCCGACCGCACCGCCCGCCAGGCCGGCTCGTTGCAAGAGGCCGCCGCCAATATGACGCAGTTGGCGCACACCGTGCAGGTCACGGCAGGCAACGCCGACCTGGCCAGCCGGCAAGCGCAAAGCGCCACGCAGTTGGCCAAGCAGGGCGGCCGCGCGGTGGATGAAGTGGTGCAAAGCATGCAGGGCATTGCGGACAGCGCGCGCCGCATTGGCGAAATCGTGGGCGTCGTCGACAGCATCGCTTTTCAGACCAACATCCTGGCGTTGAATGCGGCGGTTGAGGCCGCGCGCGCGGGCGAGCAGGGCAAAGGGTTCGCGGTGGTTGCGGGCGAAGTGCGTTCATTGGCGCAACGTAGCGCTCAGGCCGCCAAAGAGATCAAGGGCTTGATCGACGACTCCGCCCTGCGCGTGGAGGCCGGCGTGCGGCAGGTGAATCTGGCGGGCGACACCATGCGCGACATGGTCGTGTCGGTGGATCGGGTAACCCAGATCGTCGCCGAAATTTCCAGCGCGACGGCCGAGCAGGCCGCCGGCATCGCCTCGGTGAACGACGCGGTGGCGGACATTGAACGGTCTACGCAGGAAAACGCCGCCATGGTCGAACAGACGGCGGCCGCGGCAGCCGCCCTGGAAGCCCAGGCGCAAGGCCTGCGCCGCGCGGTGGCCGTGTTCCAGATCGAACAGGCGGCGCGCAACGCCGCCGCCGTTCAGGCATCCGTGGGCGGATTAATCGGACAGCTGGGACAGGATGCCGCCGCTGTAGCGCTCGATCACCAGCGACAGGTTCCCATGCTTGACCTTGTGCTTGACGTGCGCGGCGGCCGACGCGATGTCTTCCGGGCGGATGCGCTCGCATAGCGACGGCGTAACGGTCAGCGCGCCCACACCCAGGGTCACGAACGGGAAGAAGCGCGGCACGCCGTAGCGGTCCTCGGCCTCGATGCCGCCGTTCCGGCGGCCTTGGTCGTCGTACAGCGCCGTGGCCTGTTCGTTGAATTCGGCGATGATCCGCTGGACGCGTTCGGCCCAATCGGCGCTGCGAAACAGCACCACGAAATCGTCGCCGCCCACGTGGCCGACGAAGTCGCGCAGCGGGTCGCAATGCTGCTTGATGACTTCGGCGGTCAGCATGATCATGTCGTCGCCGCGCCAATAGCCGTAGACGTCGTTGAACGGCTTGAAGTTGTTCAGGTCGCCATAGCAGACGGTGAAGTCCGCGGCGTCTTCCAGCAAGGTGGCGATGTGGCGGCTGATGGGGATGTTGCCCGGCAGCGAGGTCAAGGGGTTGGCGTAGCGCGCCGCCTCGATCCGCATTTCGGTCACGGAACGCACCAGGGTTTCGCCGGTAGCCAGGCCGTCATAGCGGCCGTCGCGCGTGATGATCAGGCCATCCATCAGGTAGCGCTGGTCTTCCGAGATCAGCACGTGGCTGAGCTGGTCGATGGATACATTCAGGTCGACCAGCACCGGCTCGGCGTTCATGAAGGTAGAGCAACGGTCGCGGCCGAACAGTTCGCGTGTGTAGCGCTGCGCATAGTGTTCGGAAAAATCGCGGCGGTTGATAATGCCGACGGGGCGATTTTCGGCGTCCACCACCGCCACGGCATGCATGGTCTTGTGTTCGATAAACAGCCGGTGCACGTCATCGTTCGTGTGCTTGTCCAGCAGCGCGGCCGGCGCTTCCACGCGCAGGCTGGCCGCGGTGCCGCCCGCCGCCCGTTGCGACAGGGGCGCCGAGCTGCGCACGCGCAATGAGTCGCGCAGCGGCGGCGTCAGTTCGGTCAACAACGTTTCTTCGGGGCGGCCCAGGAACCAGCCTTGCGCATAGCGGATATCCAGCTCGCGCACCATGGCCAGGTCTTCGGCGGTTTCAATCCCTTCGGCGACGATCGCGGTGCCCAGGTGCTGCGCCACTTTCAGAATGGCGCGGACCATGCTTTGCTTGCGGTCGTCGTGGCCGATGCCGTCGAAGAAATAGCGGTCGATCTTGACCAGGTCCGGCTGCATTTCCGACCACAGCTGCAAATTGGAATTGCCCACGCCGTAGTCGTCCAGCGCGATGCGCATGCCGTGTTCGCGCAAGCAGGCAAACGCGTTGCCCAGTTCGCCCATGTGGTCCGACAGCGGGTCCTGTTCCGTTAGTTCGACGATGATGCTGGAAGCCGGCAGGGCGCAATCTTTCAGCAGCCGCTCTGGCAGGTCTGCGCCCCACAGCGTCCAGAAGTGGATCAGCGCCGAGCCCGACAGGTTCAGGAACAGTTTGCCGGGGGCGTCCTGAAAACCCTGCGCGCCCGCCCGAAAGCTGGCCAGTTCCAGCTGCGGGTGCAAGCCGCGGCGGCGCGCTTCGGCGAACAGGGCATCGGGAAAGTGCAGGGCGGTGTCGGCGGGGCCGCGGATCAGGCTTTCATGCCCATAGATGCGGCTGTGGGACAGATCCACTACCGGTTGATAGCGCGGCCGCAGCAGACGGTCGCGCAAAATGCCGGCCAGGCCGACGGGTGCGGGCGCATCGCCCGGTATGGAGTGGGGCGCGCGGGCCGTGGCCTGCCGAGGCATAGCTTGAAGGGAAGTCATCGCCGGGGGCGTCAGATACGTTCAGTGACAAGATTCGTCATGTTGACAACAAAATATGTCTGCGTTGTTGCCGCTACCAGCGACGCGCCATATTCAGGCGCTGTTACATAGCTGTCAACCGAGATTTGCCCTTGCTTCGCTTGCGGACGCGGCGCAGTGCCGGCAGGCGCCGCGCACCGCGTGCGCCCTATACAATTTGCGCTATGACTTCCCCCAAGATTCCCGAATCCCTGCGCCGCATCGTGCTGGCGTCCAACAACGCCGGCAAGCTGCGCGAATTTTCCGCCTTGTTCGCGCCGCTTGGTATTGAACTGGTGCCCCAAGGCGACCTGGGCGTGCCCGAAGCCGAAGAACCCCATGTCACCTTTGTTGAGAACGCGCTGGCCAAGGCGCGGCATGCCAGCCGCCTGACCGGGCTGCCGGCGTTGGCCGACGATTCCGGCCTGTGCGTCGCCGCCTTGGGCGCCGCGCCCGGCGTGTATTCGGCCCGCTACGCCAAGATGCACGGGGGCGAAAAGTCGGACCAGGCGAACAACGCGCTGCTGGTGCAGAACCTGGCCGGGGTCACCGACCGCCGCGCCTGGTATGTGGCCGTGCTGGCCTTGGTGCGTTCGGAGAACGACCCTTGCCCGATCATCGGAGAAGGGCTGTGGCATGGCGAAATCATCGACGTGCCCGAAGGGGCCAACGGCTTTGGCTACGATCCGCACTTCTATCTGCCCGATATGGCGCTGACCGCGGGGTCGCTGGACCCCGAGGAAAAGAACCGCGTCAGCCACCGCGCCCGCGCGCTGCGCGAATTGTTGAGCAAGCTTAGCCACGTATAAGCGCTTAAGCGAAACCGCATGTCCATCACCATTCCCATCCGCAACGACATGGGCGCGTCGCCGTCGCGCGTTCGTGTCCCGGCCGGCGCCACGCTGACCAGCCTGCCGCCGCTTTCCCTTTATGTGCACGTGCCCTGGTGCGTGCGCAAATGCCCGTATTGCGACTTCAATTCTCACGCCGCGCCCGGCGAAATTCCGGAACGCGCCTATCTGGACGCCTTGCGCAGCGACCTGGAACAGGCGTTGCCTTCCATCTGGGGCCGCCAAGTCGTGTCCGTCTTCATCGGGGGCGGCACGCCCAGCCTGCTGTCGTCGGCGGGTTTGGACGAATTGCTGGCCATGTTGCGCGCCTGCCTGAATCTTTGGCCCGACGCCGAAATCACCATGGAAGCCAACCCCGGCACGGCCGAAGCCAGCCGGTTTCGCGACTATGCCGCCAGCGGCGTCACGCGTTTTTCGTTGGGCATCCAGAGCTTTGACGACGCGCAGCTGAAGAAGCTGGGCCGTATCCACGACGCCGCGCAGGCCCGCGCGGCAATCGACATGGCGCAGCGCGCCGTCTCGCGCGTGAACCTGGACATGATGTTCGCCTTGCCGGGCCAGACGCTGGACGCCTGTGTGACCGACCTGCGCCACGCCATATCGTTTGGCACCGAACACCTGTCGCTGTACCACCTGACGATGGAGCCGAACACCGTCTTCGCCAAATTCCCGCCCGCCGAATTGCCCGACGACGACACCAGCGCCGCCATGCAGGACGCCGTTGAAGCCGAGCTGGCGGCGGCGGGGTTGGCCCGGTACGAAGTGTCGGCCTATGCGCGGCCGGGCGCGCGTTGCCGCCACAACGTGAACTACTGGGAATTTGGCGATTACCTGGGCATAGGCCCGGGCGCGCACGGCAAGCTGTCATTTCATGACCGTATCGTGCGCGAGGCGCGGCTGCGCAATCCTGATTCGTGGATGCAAGGGGCAATGGCGCGCGACGGCAGCCATCTGGCTGAAAGCCGCCAGGTCGGGCCGGACGAGCTGCCCTTTGAATTCATGCTTAACGCCCTGCGCCTGAAAGACGGCGTGCCGACCACAACGTTCAACGAACGCACCGGTTTGTCGCTTGCCGCCATCGCGCACCAATTGGAGGCAGCCTCGAAACGGGGCTTGCTGGACGCGGACCCGACGCGTTTGAAGGCTACGCCCTTGGGCTGGCGCTTTCTGAACGATTTGCAGGAAATGTTCCTGTAGTTGCTTTTGCACCAAAACGGGGCAATCATGCCCCACGCTTTGCACCACACCGGTGCTATCTTTTTCCGTAACCGTGCAGCTTTCCCCTGGGAATCTCCGGGTTAAAACCTGGCACGCTTATTGCTTCCCTCTTTATGCCAGTCGAGCGGCAAAGCCCTCGACCCTTTTATCTAATGGAGATGACATGGCAAGCCCGAAAGACGTCCTGAAACAGATCGCCGATAACGAAGTCAAATTCGTGGATTTCCGCTTTACCGATACGGTTGGCCGTGAGCACCACGTGTCCGTGCCCACCAGCCAGATCGATGAAGACAAGCTGGAAAGCGGCCAGGCTTTCGACGGTTCGTCGATTCCGGGTTGGAAGGGTATCGAAGCTTCCGACATGCTGCTCATCCCCGATTGCGCCACCGGCAACCTGGACCCGTTCCGCGAAGAGCCGACCCTGATCCTGTCGTGCGACGTCGTCGAGCCGTCGGACCTGAAGGGCTATGACCGCGACCCGCGTTCGCTGGCCAAGCGCGCCGAAGCCTACCTGAAGTCCTCCGGCCTGGGCGACACCGCCTACTTTGGTCCGGAACCCGAATTCTTCGTGTTCGACGGCGTGACGTGGAACACCGACATGTCGGGCACCTTCGTCAAGATCAAATCCGAAGAAGCCTCGTGGTCGACCGGCCTGGAATTCGAAGGCGGCAACACCGGCCATCGTCCCGCCGTCAAGGGCGGCTACTTCCCCGTGCCCCCGGTTGATTCGTTCCAGGACATGCGTTCGGAAATGTGCCTGCTGATGGAACAAATGGGCGTGCCGGTTGAAGTGCACCACCATGAAGTGGCCGGCGCCGGCCAGCTGGAAATCGGCACGAAGTTCAGCACGCTGGTTCAGCGCGCCGACTGGACCCAGATCGTCAAGTACGTGGTGCACAACGTTGCGCACGCCTATGGCAAGACCGCCACGTTCATGCCCAAGCCCATCGTTGGCGACAACGGTTCCGGCATGCACGTGCACCAATCGATCTGGAAGGATGGCCAAAACCTGTTCGCGGGTAACGGCTACGCCGGCCTGTCGGAATTCGCCCTGTACTACATCGGCGGCATCATCAAGCACGCCCGCGCCCTGAACGCCATCACCAACCCGGGCACGAACTCGTACAAGCGTCTGGTTCCGCACTACGAAGCCCCGGTCAAGCTGGCTTACTCGGCCCGCAACCGCTCGGCTTCGATCCGCATTCCGTACGTCGGCAACCCGAAGGGCCGCCGCGTCGAAGCGCGTTTCCCGGACCCGCTGGCCAACCCGTACCTGGCTTTCTCGGCCCTGATGATGGCCGGCCTGGACGGTGTCCAGAACAAGATCCACCCGGGCGATCCGGCCGACAAGAACCTGTACGACCTGCCGCCGGAAGAAGACGCAAAGATCCCGACCGTGTGCTCCTCGCTGGAACAAGCGCTGGAAGCCCTGGACGCCGATCGCGAATTCCTGACCCGTGGTGGCGTGTTCAGCAACGACATGCTCAACGCCTACATCGACCTGAAGATGGGCGATGTGAACCGTCTGCGCATGACCACGCACCCGGTCGAATTCGACATGTACTACAGCCTCTGATCGTTTAGAGGCTGTGGCGGGGGGAGCGCGATGATGGTGGCAGAAACCAGGGCCCACACGACGCGCACCACCAGGTCGCGGCTCGACGGTTTGTCCCCCACG